>JBQGEO010000535.1:0-7176 GCA_052039655.1 Pararcticibacter sp. | reverse complement strand
TCTTGCAAATTTTATTTGAAAATAATTTTGAAGATCTTCCCATTTTGAATCCAGTCGCTTTCTAAGCCTACAGCCCCAAAAACTCCCTTTTTCCATCTTTTCACTACCGTTCCTCCCTTGCGGAGTGGTGCAAAGGTAGAAACCTTTTTCATTCCCCCAAAACCTTTTTTGCTTTTTGCTGTTAACAAAGCGCTAAAGCGCTGAAATGCAAGGAGATTTTTTTACTATTATTTTAGATCTAAGATCGACTACCTGCTTTCAACATAACCCAATGCTTTTGAAATTGCGTTCAGCAAAGCATGCGAGGTATTTTTAAAAACGGAAATCTGCACCTGATATTGTGCAGATTTCCGTTTTTTATTTTGAACTTCTAGAATTTTATTTGATATATCTCCCAAAATAGGACTCCACGCGATGAGCACTTAGCATCTGCCAAAGCGAAGCCACCGTCCATCCTGGAGCAAAAATATCATTGTAAAAGCCTTTGCCGTTCTTGCCATAGTCCCAGTTGGTGTGCTGTACTACCTCGGGGTAATAACCTGGTTTCCCGATATCATACATATTTCCTTTTTGCGGCATCAGCTGCAGCATGGAACTCCTGATAACGGAAGAAAACTCAGAGAACCGGGGTTCTTTCCGTTCGCGGGCCAGCCAGTCAAGAACCGTGGCAAATTCAAAAATGAACACGTCGATATGGTTGTTTTCAACCGAGACATTTCCCCACCCTCTTGATTTAAATCCAACATCTCCGAGCATCTGGCCACGCGCAAACGGCACATCCCACAAATAATACCATGACAGGCAGAAATAAGCTGATTTCTTACAGAGATCCGTATAACGCTGACGCTCTTTCCCTTTTGAGACCATCGCCAGGTAGTACATGGCCGTGGAGGCATACAGGGAAGCTTCTTTGTCTTCACAGTTCGCGTCGAGCGTGGAAGAAAAATAATCCGCTTTCGAGATTAGTTCTTTCTCCAGGTACACGGCAGTCCTCTTAGCACTCTCCAGGTATTGCTTATTTTTAAAATAAGTGTATGCCATTGTCAGCGGTAAAGTTGCAGAGGGGGTGCTCCCGCCGGATGCGTCTGTCAGGCTGAAATTATCATCAAACTTACGCGGAAAGCTGCCCTCCGGCTCCTGTAGTTTTAGAAAATTGTCCAGCAGCTTTTTCATCCTGGCTTCCCACTGAGGGTGTGTGCGCCCTCTTTTCCGTTCATATCCCAGGTAGTTAAGAACTGCAAAAACGCCCTCCGACTGACGGCGTATGCTGAATTCTCTGGTCTCTGAATGGTGATCATAATCAACGAACTCCCTGAAGAATCCGCCGGGGGTAAACCCTGCTTTCAGAAAACTGTCAAACACCGCATTTGCTTTCGCTACCAGATCAGGTTTGCTGTTCTGCTCTCCATACTCAAGCGCGTTGAAGGCGTTAAGCAACACACGGCCCACGAAGCCTACTTCTACGGAACCTGTACTTTGGCAGTCGTCGGTTCTCATGTGAACTCCCGAAAAATACTTGAGATCATATTTATCCACGTAACTTTCTGTAAAGAAGTTAGACAGGGCCGCTTTTGCTTCCGCGGTATTCATGGTACCGGCGACCTGCGGAGGACGCATGGTATCAAACGAGTAATTCCATACATCGGCTACAAAAGCAGAATAATCTGTCGCTCTGCCTTTCCTGATCTCCCAAACCAGTTCGCGGGTTTCACCCTGCTCCAGTTTTTCAAATGCCTGTACATCGGGAGCCAGTGTAAGTTTGCGAATATATGTTTGAGGGGCTTCATGATATGGGAACCCGAATACCAGCGCCGTTCCGCCGTTTGCATTGCGGAATCCGGTATGCCCCAGGGAGGTTTTTCCGGAAAGGATCACCTCTCCGGAATTATGCGCCGAAAGGCTCTCGTGTTCAAATTTATCAATCCTCAGAACAGTATAGTAGTCGCCTGTCTTTTCGTTATAAATGCCTGTTAGCGGTGTACTCAGACGGTCTTCCCTCACCTGCCAGCTATCACTGGTATGGAAGGAAGGCGCCTCTTTAGGCGAACGCAGGTTACGGCGATACCAAAAGCCGGGCATCAGGAACTGGCAGTCGCTGTGCCTGATGGCATCCGGAAGTTTATATATCTCTTCGAAATTGTAATACACAGGCTCGTTCGCTTTCAGCGTAACCGCAATACGGGTAATATCACCATTTTGTATTTTCCGCTGCCTGATTTCCAGAGGCAGGGTTTCATTTGCCCGGAGCTGTCCTGACGGCGATTCAAGCAGCAAATGTGATGAAGCCGGGTTCCCCGGCTTTTTTAAAGTGATCCTGTACTCCGTTCGGGTTTCAGATACCTGGGCGTAACTAAACGCCCAGGTTGTCATCAATAAGGTAACCGCAAATAATCTTCTCTTCATTTATTTCTGTTATTAATTCAAATATATCCCTGCAGAAGTCATTATCTCACTACAAGGGGCTGCTGTACCTTTTCACCCGTCTGCATTACCGGGATTCCGCTTCCGGTAAAATTGACATCTGTTATATACATTACCCTGGGCAGAACTTTGCGGCTGGAATAATGCGCGTGAAAAACCATCTTTAACTGGCCCTCCTTATCCCTGAAGAGAGAATGATGACCTACCCCAACAAGGTTACCCGGCTTTTGTAACACCGGATTCCCGCTATACTTGGTCCACGGGCCGGCAGGTGATGTGGCAGTGGCGTAGCCCACTCCATAATACTGACTTTCAAAATGATTAGCCGAATAAGTCATGTAATAAACACCTTCATGTTTGATCACAAAAGGCCCTTCATTGATACGTCCCTGGATGGTTTCCCAGGGCTGCGACACATTGAAGCAACGCGTCATCGTCCCCGGTTTTATCGTTTTCAGATCGCTTTCCAGCTCAGCCATCCATATCACTGATCCGTCTGTGAACCTGACAAAGTACAGATAAGCCTTTCCGTTGTCGTCAATGTACAGGGAATTATCAATTGCTTTCTCTGTAGTCAGCATCGCCCCTTTAGTTTCCTGCCTGAACGGGCCCATTGGCGAATCTGCTGTGGCAACTCCAATATGCTCGTCTGCAGTGAAGTACATAAAGAATTTGTTCTTTTCTTTGATGTAATACACTTCTGGCGCCCAGAACCAGCGGCTCGCCCAGGTGCTGTCCTTATGAAGTGCCAGGGCCGGTGATCTCTTCCACTTCTGCAGATCATCCGAGGTATACACCTCTATACCGTCGGAAGCATTGGTGCCGTAAGCATAGTATTTTCCCTCATGAAGCAGGATATACGGGTCGCCCAATAATACAGGGGTATTATATTCAAAATCTGTTGTTTTATCTTTTTCACACGACAGGATCGCCGTGAGAATAAATACAAAGAACACATATTTTATTGCTTTCATCTTAATCTTCTTTAGCCGTGCTAATTATCTAGTAACCAGGGTTCTGTTTTACATTCGGATTGTTGCTTACATCGTCTGATGGGATAGGCAAACTACGGTGGCGGCCTATTTCGAAGTTGTTAAAGTCGGCATCGCGCTGCTTAAGTTCGTCTATGCCTGCCTGGTTATCCAGCAAACCCCAGCGCTTAAGATCTGCCCAGCGATGGCCTTCCGTTGAAAGCTCCAGCACACGCTCCATCTGCAGGCGCTTCAGGAACCTGTCGGTGCCGGTAGTAGCGGTGAAATGGTTGACCGATAAAGAAGGCATATTCACCCGTGCCCTCACGCGGTCAACATACGCAACCGCCGCCGACAGGTCGCCGCCAGACTCAGCAATACACTCCGCATACATTAAAAGCACATCTGCGAAACGGATCACTCTTACGTTTATCGGATTATAATAGTCATCAAATCCCCGCTCATAGGAGGCATATTTCCGGAAGAATACGCGGCCGTTCCAGTTGGACTGCTGCCACAGGGCGTTATTGCTGACCAGCCTGTACACCAGGTTATTGTCTGTAAAATCGGCTTCCATTCCCTGGTAGAAGGCAGTGTATTTCAGACGAATATCATTTCCGTTGCTGATATTCTTTTCACGTTTTAATTCAGTAACCAGCCATGGACGAAGCTCGCCATCATTCCAGCCTATGCCCGGCGGCGCGAAGAATTGCCCCCTGTGCAGGCCAAGGTTAGGATTAACGTCATTGACGCCGTCTCCCGCCGGCGCAGGGTTTGCACTGGAATACTGGACTTCGAATACCGATTCAATATTATTTTCAGTCCGGTCGCTGAAGTTGTCAGCATAGTTCTGAACAAGATCGTAATACGACTTTCCTTCCCCCTCTACCAGCCACTGAAGATCGGTCCTTGCTTCAGGCCATTTATGTAGCTGCATATAACACTTGGCTCTGAATGCAAGCGCAGCTCCTTTAGTCGCCCTGCCTTTATCTGTCCCTGTCCACACAGCCGGCAATACATTCTGGGCGGCTGTAAAGTCGCTGATAGCCTGCATGAAGACCTCCGTTTCGGTATGTCCTTCCGGCTGCATATCAGGAGTGGATGGTTCCAGCACAACCGGCAGGCTCTTATTGCCGCTTCCCCATAGTACTGCCAGGTGGTAATAATATAATCCCCGAAGGAAATAAGCCTGTCCGAGGAGACGGTTCTTTTTCTGTTCGTCAGCAAACTGGATCGCCGGGACATAAGCGAGTACCTGGTTAGCCCTGAAAATGGCCTGGTAACACTCGGAATAGGTCATAGCATTACCTTCGGCAAAATTGTAATTAGTATACCTGAATTGTGTCCACTCCTTTAGCTCTGCCCAGGGACTCTGACTAAACCCTTCATCTGAAGTAAGATCATGCCTGAACCACATCCACCGGGCATAGGTTCCTGGCTTATAAAACATATTATAAATGGCGTTAACGCCGTATTCTGCATCGAGTTCCGTTAACCAGAAATTCTTCTTTGTGATCGAATTCGGATTGTCCACATCCACTTTACATGCATTGAACAGGAAGACTACCCATGCGATATATAAAAACTTTTTCATCTCTTTCTACCGTTAATGATTAAAATGATAATTGTGTACCGAATGTGATCCCTCTTGGTGTCGGAAATGCGCCCCCGTCATAGGTACGGTCCCATATATTGGTATTCAGGAACTCCGGATCAAGCCCTGTATAAGACGTAAACGTAAAGAGGTTCTGTCCGTTAATATAGAAACGGGCGCTGTCGAACGTCTTTCCAAGCAGTGACTTCGGCAGGTTATATCCGAGGGCTATTTGCTTTATCCGCACATAATTTCCATTCTCCAGCCAGCGGTCCTGATCGGCACGTGAATTACGTGAATCACCGAATATCGGACGGGGATCTGCAGCATTCGGATTTTGCGGAGTCCAGGGATCGTAATCAGCACGGTAGTTAGAATTGTCATTATAACTGTCAAAACCATTTCGGGGTCCGTTAAAAATCTTATGACCAAAAGCGCCGGTCATCTGCACCTGCAGGTCAAACCCTTTGTAGCTGACACCGAGGTTCATACCAAGCTGGTAAGATGGAATGGTCGAGCCTGCATGCTGTCTGTCCGCATCGGTGATCATGCCATCGTCATTGTAATCAATATACCGGATGTCGCCGGGCTTTGCATTAGGCTGGATCAGTTTTCCCTGGCTGTTTCGGTGCGACATCACATCTTCTTCCGACCGGAATAATCCACCGGTCTTGATCAGATACCATTCGCCAACAGGGCTTCCGACCACAGACATCGTGTTCCATTGCGTGAAACGCTGACGGTCGTATCCGAGCTTTCTGATCTTGTTTTTCAGGTAAGAGCCGTTGACATCTATATTGTAGCCGAAATCACTGCCAATCTTATCCCTCCAGCTCAAAGCCAGCTCAACTCCCCTGTTTTCCAGGGTAGCTGCATTCACAAAAGGATTGCCTCCGTTATTCCCCGTTGACCGCAAGATCTGCATAGGGGTTAATACGTCACGCGTTACCTTAAGAAAATATTCCGCAGACACATTCAGCCTGTTTTTAAACATAGAAGCATCGGCACCTAAATTGAGCTGCGATAACTTTTCCCACTTCAGGTCCTCGTTGATGAGCTGCACCTGGGTCATTCCCGAAACGACGGTATTGTCACCAAACACAGCCTGCGGAAAAGCATTCACCAAAGCTACCCAATCCCAGAAACCTATATTAGAAGTACCTAATATCCCATAGTTGGCCCTGAGCTTCAGGTCGTCTATCCAGGATACATCAAAAAAGTTTTCCTTACTGATCCGCCAGCCACCCGCCACCGACGGAAAATACCCGACACGCTGCTCAGGCGCAAAGCGCGAAGACTCATCACGGCGCATGGTGAAGCTAAGCAGATAGCGCTCATCAAAATCATAATTCACACGGCCGAAAAGTGAGAACAATTTGGAGTCATCCTGGAAGCTGCCTGTTCTGGGGTTCACCAGCGTAGCGTTAAGCTGATCATAATATTCACCTGTCAGGCTAGTTGTCAGAACGCCATTTTTAGTGCCCCATACCTGTTCGTAAAAGAAAGGTTGGAAACTGATCCCCGCAACTGCCGAGATTGCGTGTTTGCCGAACTTCCGGTTAAACTCCAGCGTGTTGTCAAAGACAAACTCGCGTGACTGTCCCTGGTTTCTGTTCAGCGATGAGGGATCCTGCGGCTGATTAGCTTGCCAGGACCCGACTTTACGTAAATACCGGTAACGGTCATTGCTGAAATCAAATCCGAAATTAAACCTGTATTTAAACATTTTCAGTACTTCCAGTTCAGTAAAAGCGTTCCCCCTGATGCGGAGGTTACTGTTGCGGGTATCCGTAAAATCTTCCTTGGCAAAAGGATTACTTCCGAAGGTGATGTCATAGGTGCCGTTGCCGAAGCCATACCCCCCGTAGTTCCGTGAATCACGGATCGGAATGGTTGGCAGCATCCGGTACACATCAATGATCGGGTTCGTGTCCATCTGGTCTACGCCAAAATGGCTCAGGATAATATTCTCACCAATCGTAAATTGAACATGTTTTCCAAAATCCCGGCTGGCAGATGTGTTCGAACGCAGTGTAAAGCGTTCGCTTTTTGTTCCGATCGTGGTACCCGTGTTACCCTGGTAGTTACCGGATATAAAATATCGGCTGGCTTTTCCGCCGCCCGAGAATGAAATATTGTGATCCTGTACCGCTCCGTTTTTAAATACTTCTTCCTGCCAGTCGGTATCCC
>JBQGEO010000534.1:0-7665 GCA_052039655.1 Pararcticibacter sp. | reverse complement strand
AGAGAACAAGGTCTGGCCTGCCTGAATCAATTGTCCTTTTTGAATGCTCTTCTTTGAGACGATACCTGATGCCGGAGCATTAATGGTGGTGTAAGACAATTGCAGCTTTGCAAAGTCAACATCTGCCTGGCGCTGATCAACCCCGGTATTCGTTACCTGCAGCTGAGAGCGTGTAGTGCCTACCTGGCCTTCTGCTGAGCGGTATTGATCTAGTGCCGCCTGGTAAGCAGCTTTTGCAGCATCTCTTTCAGCCTTAGCCTGATCAAACTGCTGCTGAGTGATTGCTCCCTCTTTAATAAGGTTTGAATAGCGGGTGAAATCCTGATTTGCTTTCCAAAGGCGAACACGCGCAGCTTCTGCATTTGCTTTCGCTGTTGAAGAGGAGGCAGCTGTTGCTCCTATTTGCGCTTGTGATACACCAATGCTGGCTGTCGCTCCCCGCTGTGCTGCCAGGCTCTGCTCCAGTTTGATCCTGTAATCGCGCTCATCCAGTTTAACCAGCACCTGGCCGGCATTAACATGTTGGTTCTCTTCAAATAAAATTGTATCGACGTAGCCGCCAACCCGGGCTACCACAGGGCTGATATCGCCGTCTATCTGTGCATCATCTGTGTCAACGTGATTCTTAAAATAGAGATATTCCCTGATGCCAATAGCACCTCCTATTATGATGATCAATCCCAGGATGATGGGGATGATTTTGTTGGATTTCTTTTTCTTTTGGGTGGGTTCCATTATAAATATGCGTTATTGTTGTTGAATTGTTCCTGTTGCTTTAAGTAGGGTGTACCAGGCAAGGCCGGCATCGGCTTTTGCCAGTTCAAGATTGATTTGGGATTGAAACAGCTGAGTCTGAGCATCAATACGGTCTGTCACAGAGGCAATATTATTGCGGTATTTAGATTCAAGTATCCTGTCGTTTTCAGCGGCCTGCTGAATAGAATTTTCGAGGATTTTGATTCTTTCAACAGAGCGGTTGTAATTCTGGTAGTCCTGGTTGACTTCCGTTTTTACATTATCGACATTGATATTCTTCACAATCTCAGCCTCATTGCGCTGTATTTGTGCTTCGGAGACTTTATTCTTATTTGTCCAGAGCTTATCGATGTGCCAGGCTAATGTAGCCCCAATGGAAACCGGAGCCAGAAAGGTATTGGTTTTGGGAATGAAGCTGGAAGTAGGATTAATATAATACATGCTTCCTGTAGCACTTAAGGTCGGCAGAAGATCAGCCTTCACCGTCTTGATGTTCGTTTCTGCCAGTTTTGTCCTAAGATCGTATTCCCTTATCTCTTCACGGTTTGTCAGCGCGGTATCTATCAAACTGCTCAAAGATGCTGGTCTTGCTGAGGATAAACCGAAATTACTGATCTGCAGTTGTGTGCTTTCGGGCAGTCCCAGCAGGATATCAAGATTATAGTTGACGATCTTGCCGTTAGTCTCCAGATCTACACCAGTGAGCTCAATGTTGTTTCGCTGCAACTGAAATCTGAGCACATCATTCTTTGTTACCAATCCCTGGCTGAAAAATTGTTGTGCCTGCTTCAGTTGCTGGTCTACCGACTGAAGATTTTGCTGAACTACCATTTTGCTTTGCTGAACTTTGTACAGGTTATAGCACGCGTTAATAATGGCATAAGCTACTTCGTCTTTTTGTTTGTCAGCATCAAGACGTGCAATTTTTGTAAGAAGCTCTGTTGATTCCTTTGCATATTTCAACTGGTTCCCTGCGAATATTACTTCTGCAACGGAAACAGTACCGATAAAGGCATCGGCCTTTGAGGGAAGGGTCATCGGCTCGTCTGCTCCGGGGACCTGGAATTTGCCGCTCAGGAAATCAGCATGGCTGTAAGCATAGCTGGCACTCGCTGTTGGTAAAGCCCTATCTTTTGCCTGGTTGAACCGGGCTATGGCTTCGTCGATTTTCGATTGCGAGGCTTTGAGTACCTTACTGTTGTCAATACCTAGCTTGACGGCTTCGCCGACCGAGATGACCCGAACTTCCTGTGCAAGTGCGCTTGCCGGCTCCAAAGTCACAATAAGGAGCGCAAGGCGCCATCCTTTTCTGATTTTTCTGAAAATACCACTTTTCAGACCTGTATATATGTGGTTCATGATTCTATATTCGCAGTATGTAATTATTTTTTACCGTGACCCTTCACAGCTTCTTATCTGAAACTCTATTTCTTCAGATAAGAATCAAGTAATTCCAGCAGATGCTTTTTTAAACGGGGTTTGATTTCCTGGTTAAGAACCTCAGCATTATCAAGGTCTTTACCAAACAAAGCCGATGCGATGCCGGAAAGGTGAACTAAGTAATATTTTGTGCCGAAAATCGTAGATATAGTAAGATCGATATCAACTTCTCTGAAGCTACCATTGTTGATTCCTTCCTGGAGGATCTTCCTTATTTCATTAAGGTTTTTGTGCATATATTCCACAATAAATCCTCCGACTCCGGAACGTTGCTGAAATGAAATCTCATGTTGCATCAGTCGCTGAAAGCAACTTTGAGTAGTAACGCGCTCTACATAGAGATCAATGTATTTATGAAGCTTATCCCAGGACGAAATATTCTCTTCATTAAGATTAATGAGGGTTTGATGAAACCCGCTGAACTTTCTTTCGAATACCGCCTTATACAGTCCCTCTTTTGACCCGAAATAATAATTAAGCATGGCCATATTCACTCCGGCCTCATTCGCAATAGCACGTGTAGATGCCCCATCAAATCCATTTTCTGAAAAAAGCCTCTCAGCGGTATCCAGTATGATCTCTTTTCTGTCTTCTTTCATTTCGGCAACAAAATTAATCAATCGATTGATTAATTGTATCATTTTTGTTAATAATTCTTAATTATGTGACTTTTTGATGATTAAGGACAGGTTCGGATTGATCTATGATATTGATTACAATAAAACAATTTGGAGATGCGGTTTATTGATATAGAAAGTCTTTAACGATATAAATTTTAAGATATGGAACAGTATAATAAAGACAGACAGCCGGAAGAATTGTATTACATACTCGCAATGATCTGTGGAGTTCTCACAGGCTGGGTGGCGACTCAATCATTATTATGGGTATTTGCCGGAGCCCTGCTGGGTCTGCTAAGTGCGGGATTTTATGTGAACGTTTTTGTTAAAGGGAAACATCACTAAAAAAATAAAGCGTCCTGCATGGAGCAGGACGCTTCAACCTAAACCTTATCACAATTAAACCAAATATCAATTGGTTCTGTATCAAGAACGATGTTGTTGCTTAAATGTTTTAAGAAAATTAAAAAAATATTATTTATTAGCCATCACTTTGTCCTGGTGCTTCTTAACAGTTTCGTAAGCGTTGTTGATAGCATCACTGATAATTGTAATTAATTCTCCCGGTCTTACCTGCTCAATAATGTAATTCCACGCTTCTTTCCCGTTCCCGATAACTTTGCATGGCATACCTGGTTTTACCTCCTCAATACCCTCTCTGAGCAAGCCTACCAACTGTTCATAGTCTCTGCCCCTGAGATATTTTTCCTGACAGATCACGATGTGATCAAACATAGAAGCCGTAATTCTGCCTATTTCCCTGATATCATCGTCGCGCCGGTCTCCGGTCCCTGAAATAACTCCTGTTCTGTAAGATGCATCGCTTTGGAGAATGAAGTCTTTAATTCCCTTAAGCCCATCCGGGTTATGAGCATAATCAACCAGGATCTTATAGTCCCTGAAATCGAAAATGTTCATCCTGCCCGGAGTGTGTGCAGGAGAGGGAACAAAAGTTTCAAGAGAAGTCCGGATATCTTCAATCTTGAATCCCCAAAGGAATGTTGCAAGCGCAGCAGCCATGGCGTTTTGAGTCATAAAGCTTACTGTTCCGTTAAAAGTGATCGGCACATGAGTAACTTTCGCCATTCTGATCTTCCAGTTACCCTTTTTCACTGTGAGATAGCCACCATCGATAAAAGCAGCGACGCCGCCTCGCCCGCAATGCTCTTCAATAACGGGATTAACCTCGTTCATGCTGAAATAGGCCACGTTACAGTGAGTGGTTTCTTTGCCAATTTTTACACAATAGGGGTTGTCCGCGTTCAAAATTGCCCATCCATCTTTTTTTACTGATTCGATCACTACTTTTTTCACAGAGGTGAGATCTTCCAGTGTATGAATATCTGAGATACCGAGGTGATCTTCCTGGATATTGGTTAAAATAGCAATATCGCAACGGCTGAAACCCAGGCCTGATCTTAAAATTCCGCCACGTGCTGTTTCCAGCACTGCAAACTCAACCGTAGGGTCTTTCAGAACGAATGCTGCGCTATTAGGGCCGGTAGTATCACCCTCTATCATCATAGAGTTCTGGATATAAATTCCATCAGATGTAGTGTACCCAACCCTATAACCGTTATTCTTTATAATATGTGCGATGAGCCGCGTTGTAGTGGTTTTACCGTTTGTTCCCGTTATAGCGATAATGGGAATCCGGGCAGACTTTCCCGGAGGATACAGCATATCAATAACCGGGGCTGCCACATTTCTGGGCTGGCCTTCACTCGGAGCAAGATGCATTCTGAACCCCGGCGCTGCATTTACCTCGAGCACTACACCTCCTGTTTCATAAAGCGGTTGTGAGAGATTCTCAGCCATGATGTCGATTCCGCAAATATCCAGGCCAACCACCCGGGCAATTCTTTCACAGACGAAGATGTTATGGGGATGCACCATATCCGTAACATCGAGCGAAGTGCCCCCGGTACTCAGGTTTGCCGTTGACTTCAGGTAGACCACTTCTTTCTCTGCCGGGGTGGTTTGCAGCGTATAACCATATTTACGGAGCATTTCCTCGGTGTCACGGTCAACCCTTATTTCAGTCAGTACATTTTCGTGTCCGTACCCGCGGCGCGGGTCCTCGTTTTCCAGATCGATAAGTTCGGCAATAGTATGCTTGCCGTCGCCCTTTACATGAGCCGGTGTCCGTAATGCTGCTGCTACCATCTTGTTGTTGATCACCAGGATGCGGAAATCAAAACCTTTAACGAAGCGTTCAACAATTACTTTTAATGAGTACTTCTGAGCATGTTTCAGTGCTTCGGCTGCCTCTTCTTCAGTTTTAACATTGATGGAAGCACCCTTTCCATGATTTCCGTTTAAAGGCTTGAAAACGAGCGGAAACCCTATTTTTCTGATCGCTTCAGCCATTTCTTTCTCATTCGAAATGGTTGTACCCTCCGCTACAGGTATAGCCTGTTCCCTCAAGATACGCTTTGTCTCTTCCTTGTCTCCGGCAATATCGACCGCTATGCTGCTTGTTTTATCTGTAAGAGTAGCCCGGAATCTTACCTGATTTTTACCAAAACCAAGTTGAATGAAAGATCCGCTATTAAGCCGGATGTAGGGAATATCTCTGAGTTTCGCTTCATCCACAATTGACCGTGTGCTTGGCCCCAGGCTTTCTTTGTCCCTCATTTCCCTCATTCTGTTCAGATCAGTGGAAAGGTCATAATCCTGTCCAGCTATCAGAGCTTCCGCTATCCTGAGAGATGCATGGGCGGCGTATATCCCGACACTTTCTTCGAGGTAGGCAAACACGACATTGTAAACGCCTGTTGTTTTGGTGCTTCTTGTGCGTCCGAAGCCGGTATCCATCCCTGCCAGTGTTTGGATTTCAAGGGCGATATGTTCAATGATATGTCCCATCCAGGTTCCTTCTTCCACCCGTTCCAGGAAACCACCTTCATGGCCTTTCGAACACCTGTGGGTATAGAGGCTTGGAATGAGTGCTTCCAGCCGGGATTTAAAACCGGGAATCTCATTGCTCGGCTTGTATTCCAGGTCTTCCAGATCAAGACGCATCTGTATAAGCTTTTCTCTTCTTACAGACCAGATATTGGGCCCCTTAAGCACCTGGATGCTTTGTATCTTCATGGTATTTTTCAGGTTGAATTTTTGAGGTATTTTGGGATAATGATAAACTTTGGTCTATTTAACCAAGCAGCTCAGATAAAGTTTTTGCCCGGATAAATTATAAGCTGGCTTTATGTACATAAATAAAAAATTGGGTAAGTTTGGGATTATAGGGTATAATTTGGGTTTATTAGGTAATTGAAAAGATATATGCGGCCAAAAGGAAAACTGGTTATTATAGGAGGAGCTGTTGATCTCGGGAGTTCTTTAAGTTACAATGAGAATATCAGCCACCCCCATTATATAAAGTTTTTTGAAAGAGGGATTTTAAAACGGATGATCACAGAGTCAGCCAAAGGATCAGATTCTGTGATAGAAGTCATTACTACAGCCTCAAAAATACCCGAGATTGTAGGATCTGAGTACATTAAATCTTTTAATCAGCTTCAGGTAGCGAATGTAGGCGTACTGGATATCCGGACAAGGGAATCGGCTGCTGCCTCTGAGGTCATAGATCGTGTGAAGAAGGCAGATGTCGTGATGTTTTCGGGAGGCGATCAGCTCCGGTTAAGTGCGATCTTTGGAGGCACACAATTCCTGAATATCCTTAAAGAACGTTATCAGAACGAAGATTTTATTGTTGCCGGGACTTCTGCCGGTGCTGCCGCCGCTTCTGCAAATATGATCTATAGAGGGAGCAGCAGCGAAGCCCTGATAAAGGGAGAAGTTCAGATAACAGGGGGGCTGGGATTTATCGACGATGTTGTGATCGACACTCATTTTGTACAAAGGGGACGTATAGGAAGGCTGTTTTACGCTGTAGCGAGCAACCCGGGTATGCTGGGGATAGGCTTGGGAGAAGATGCCGGATTGCTGATTACGGGGGGAGATTGTATGGAAGCGATAGGCTCGGGCCTAACAATTCTCGTTGACGGACGTTATATCAATGAAACAAGTATATACGATGTTGAGATCGGATCGCCGGTATCAATAGATAACCTTAAAGTTCATGTAATGTCTATCTTTGATAAGTACGATCTTCACAGGCACCAACTGATCATAAACAAAGCTATTAAGGTAGAAGAAGATGTCTACCTGAAAGCGAGAGACGAAGACGAATGAAACCAAAAATAATTATCCACGGAGGTTTTTTCAGCGAGTCATCTTCCAGTGAGGAAGTGAAAAAGGCCAAGCAGGATGCACTTAGGTCGGTAGTTACAAAGGCCTATAAGTTTTTACAGGATCACAATGCAACAGAAACAGTAGCCTATGCCGTTTCATTACTTGAAGATTGTGACCTTTTTAATGCGGGATTAGGATCTCAGATCCAGAGCGACGGAAAGATCAGATTAAGCGCCTCTGTTATGGACGGAAAGGCCCTGAAGTTTTCGGGGGTCATCAATATAGAGGAGGTGAAGAACCCTGTTTATGTAGCAAAAAGGTTAATGGAGTTTGAAGACAGGGTATTAAGCGGTCTTGAATCGCAGGAATTTGCCAGAAAAGAAGGGTTTGGATATTATAATCCGGAAACGAGGCAAAGAAAGGAAGAGTATAGTAAAAAACTGAACGATTCAATCCGCACCGGAACAGTAGGATGCGTAGCATTGGATAAAGAAGGCGCATTGGCCGCAGCTACATCCACCGGCGGCAAAGGGTTTGAAATCCCGGGAAGAGTAAGTGATTCTGCTACCGTTGCAGGCAACTATGCAAATAAACATGCTGCTGTTTCATGTACCGGAGTGGGGGAAGATATTGTAAACATTGCCCTGGCTGC
>JBQGEO010000533.1:0-3547 GCA_052039655.1 Pararcticibacter sp. | reverse complement strand
TCTGGTGACATTTTTCAGAGGGTCCTCTCCATTAATTTCCGAAGGCGTTTTAGTATTGGTATTATCAAAATTCGTCCGGGTATCTACCGATATTATATTGCTGATACGAAAGTCATAATTCATCCGGAGGTTATAGCCATCTGATTTATTCTCGCCAAACCGCAGGACACCATTGTCTCTTCTGTAGCCAGCAGACATCATATAACTGTTATTCTCTCCGCCGCCCGAAATGGCCAGGTTCTGAATCTGCTGGGATGAACTTTTATATACTACCTTATTCCAGTCGGTATAGCCATAAAATCCCGGATAATTTGTCACCCCATAATTCCATCCTTTATCCAGATCCGGTGCAGCATTGGCTTTAATCTTATCAAACACCTCCTGGGGGAATCCGGGCAAGCCTGTATTTCTCAAGCCTTCATCTGCAAATTCCGCATATTGCAATGTGTTCATCATTTTTCTGAGGTAAGTAGGTGTCTTAATACCTGCATTTGCTGTATAGCTCACCTCCGGAGGTCCTTTTCTGCCGCGCTTAGTTGTTACAATGATTACACCATCGCCTGCACGCGCTCCATATATCGCCGCGGCAGCGTCCTTCAGCACGGTAACATCAGCAATGTCATTGGTATTAATTGTATTGATATCGCCGGGAATCCCGTCTACAAGGATTAAAGGTTTATTGCCGTTAATCGACGACTCCCCGCGCACTTTCAGGTCGAAGTTCCCGCCACCAGGCTGTCCGCTTTTTTTCGCTATTGTAAGGCCGGGTATAGTTCCCTGCAAGGCATCGAAACTACTGGTGGTCGGCCTGTTCTCAAACACTTCAGCTTTAACCGAGGAAATGGCACCGGTGACGGCCCCCTTTACGCGGGTTCCGTAGCCAACCACGACAACCTCGCTTAACTTCGCTTCAGATTTGGATATCCGGATGTCAAGAACAGTTTTTCCGTTCAGAGGTACGCGCTGGCGATGATAGCCGATGTAAGTAAATATCAGAACAGAGGCCGGCGAGGGAACTGTCAATGTAAACGCACCGTTGGCATCGGATACAGCTCCCCGTGTTGTTCCTTCGATTCCGATTGATACGCCCGGAAGGGGCTCCCCGCTTACAGAATCCCGTACCACCCCTGAAATCTTCTGATCCGCAGAAACATTGCTTAGCGGGTGTGCGGGTATAGCTTCTTCCTTACGTTTTAGCAGGATGACCTTGTTTACAACACGATATTCGAAAGGTTGTCCCTTTACGCATTCCTCAAGTACCTTTTTCAGATCAAGGTTACGTGCATCTAGAGTAATGGGTTTAGCACCTTCAATAGCTGCACTATTGTAAACGAAGTCGTAATCCGTTTGAATCTTGATCTGGGCAATTACAGCAGAAAGCGGTGCATTTTTAACCGACAATGTAACCCGCTGCGCTAATGTCGTCGCCCGCACCT
This sequence comes from Pararcticibacter sp., assembly GCA_052039655.1. Lineage (GTDB taxonomy): Bacteria > Bacteroidota > Bacteroidia > Sphingobacteriales > Sphingobacteriaceae > Arcticibacter. The sequence goes on along the minus strand of JBQGEO010000533.1, from coordinate 2,111 downwards.
GTATCAGGGCGACAGCTATAAAAAAGCAGGTGAGCTTCATTCTTAATATACGATTGGAAATTACATAGGAATCCCACCTAAAGTAATTTAGTAAATTTTTATACATTTGAATGTTAGTTTATTGTGTTAGTGGATAACTGCAATAATTAATCAATTGATAGCATTGCTTATCAGCCAGGAGCGGTTCGAGCGTTCCTGGTTTTAGTTCGCTTTTCTGGTCACATTTTTTCTATAGCATCTCCTTTCTTCATTGGTTGTTTGTCCATTTAATTGTTAGTTTTCAGGTATTATAGTAGCTGCTGTTATAGGAATCAGTTACTGACAATTATTTTCCGTTTATCAATCCTGAACTGAACATGGCCTAAACTCTGCAAACTGCCCAGGATGTCGGGCAGGTTGGAAGAGCGGGAAAATGTACCTCCGAACTTCTCCTCATTGTTATGAAAATTTCTATATTCGACATCTACGTCGTACCAGCGGCTTACTGCCCTCATGATATTGGTGATCTTTTGATCGTTGAACATAAAGAAGCCATTCTTCCAGGCGACCACTTCTTCCAGGTCTGCCTTTCCGATGACCATATTGCCGCTGGATCGCTCCAGTATAGCTTGCTGACCAGGTATCAGAAGTTCTGATGCGCCGGAAGGTATATCATTCACCTTCACACTACCCTCCAGCAGGGTTGTGCTGATCTTATGCTCATCATCATAGGCCTTAATATTAAAATGGGTACCCAGGACAGTGATCTCCTGCCTGCCCGAAAGAACTTTGAAAGGCGCCGATTTATTATGAGACACTTCAAAATAAGCTTCTCCCGTAACGGATACGGTCCTTGATTTACCACTAAACTGTGTGGGAAAGGTAATGGATGAAGCGGCATTCAGCCACACCTTTGAGCCGTCCGCGAGTACAAGTGGGTACGGGGATTGCTCTCCACGGCTGGTAACAAGCGTGTTTGCAGAGTTTTTTAATTCCCGGCCGGTTCCGTTATTTTGATAGGAAACACCATCAGAGGGACTCACATTTACGGTTGTTTGGCCAATCCTGGCCGTTGTGGCAGCCATTGATCTCTTCAACGTAATTTTTTTCCCATTGGCAAGTGTAAGAGTCGCCTGAAATTCCCCCGGTTTGATATTCGCTGCAGTCTGCGCTTTTTCCGCAGCCGGGTTCTTAACCGGATTCTTCCAGAGCAGGATCCCAGATGTAATAGCCAGTATGATGGCAGCAGCGGCACCAAATTTATATATAAGTCGTTTTATCCTGTTCCTGCGCCAGTTGATCTCCGTTTTGACTCGCTGGTGAACAGCGTAGAGACGATCTGCTTCTTTTGCACTTGCAGGAAGTTCAGCTTCCGCTGACAGCAATTCTTCCATGATGAGATCTCTCAGCAAATTTTCATCTGCCGTTCCGAACAACTGAAAAAGATCAGACAGGTCTTCCTTACTGCAGGTATTACTAAGAAATTTCTTATACAAAATGGAATGGTTCTCTTTCAAAATATCAAGCCTCTTTTTTGCTAATACGTTATAAAATCGCCTGACATCTAATGTGAGGGGAAAAAATTCAAGAAAAGATGAGATTACAGATTTTTTTGAATCAGATGCAGGAAGGCCGGTAAGGCAAGACTGCAGGAAATGCGATGGGTTTTAAACATGAAGGTTTTGATCTTCCTGGTCGCCCTTACAATATGTCCGTTAATGGTAGATGTTGAGATCCCCAGCATTTGGCTAACTTCGTCGTAGCTTTTGCCTTCCTGTTTACAAAGCCTGAAAACAATCTTTTGCTGCTCGGGAAGTTGCTCGATAGCCATCTCCAGAAGATCATTGGTTTCTTTAAGAAGCAAATGAGCTCCGGCGTCTTCCGTCACTTCATCTACGGTATATCTTACCTGCTCCTGCAATTCCTGTTCCCTGGCAAGTTTCCGGTAAAAATCATGTACCAGGTTCTGGGCAATCTGGTAAACATATCCTTTCATTCCCTTTTCGGGATCAATCAGATGACGCTTTTCCCAAACCTTGATAAAAACAGTTTGCAGGATCTCTTCCGCAACAAACTCCACCTTGAGCATCTTGAGCAATTTACGGTAAACGGGCAAGCTGTAGTGGCCATAG
>JBQGEO010000532.1:0-5284 GCA_052039655.1 Pararcticibacter sp. | reverse complement strand
GAGGCCGGCAGTGTCTATTAGCATAAATTCATGGCCATACTGATTATAATGGATATGAATAGAATCCCGTGTAGTACCGGCTATAGGAGTAACAATATTTCTATCCTGGCCTGTTAGTGCATTTATCAGGGATGATTTTCCCACGTTTGGCCTTCCTACAATTGCGTATTTCGGAAGGTTTGAACTTTCGGGGACGTCTTCCGGAAAATGCTTCACTACCTCATCAAGCAGCTCGCCTGTTCCCGACCCTGTCATAGAAGAAATAGGATAAATATCACCCAGACCGAAACTGTAGAATATATGCGTTTCGCTCAGGAGCTGGTTGTTATCCACTTTGTTTGCCACAACAAATACTGGTTTGTTACTTCTGCGCAGCATATCGGCAATGCTGTCGTCCAGGTCGGTTGGTCCGGTGGTCACGTCCGCGATAAAGAGAATAACAGTCGCTTCCTCAATAGCTATCAGTACCTGTTCGCGGATTGCGATTTCGAAGAGGTCCTCAGAATTGGCAACATAACCTCCTGTATCCACCACCGTAAAAGTTCTGTTTGTCCATTCTGCCAGTCCGTAGTGACGGTCCCGTGTTACTCCGCTAAGGTCATCTACGATTGCTTTCCGTGATTCTGTAAGCCTGTTATATAAAGTCGATTTCCCTACGTTCGGCCGTCCTACTATTGCTACTATATTACTCATTTTAATGTTAGATTTTGGAATCATGATGGACGAATATTACCCGCCGGTCTGATCCCATTTTATTTTATTGCTTTATGGTTACGCTTACGGGTTGGCTGATTTTTTTCAGTTCACCATCTTAAATCGTAAGCTGCTAAATATCGTTCTATTTTTCGTATCCGAACTGTCTCAGGTAATTCTCTCTGTTGCGCCAGTCGGGTATCACCTTAACAAACATTTCGAGAAACACCTTTTTCTGAAGGAACTCTTCAATGTCGCGTCGGGCATATGTTCCAACTTTCTTCAGCATTTCACCGCCCTTGCCTATCAGGATATTCTTCTGTGAATCACGTTCTACAATGATCTCTGCGCTTATCCTGTTGATTTGCTCTTCTTCCTTGAAGGAGGTGATAATCACTTCTGTGCTGTAGGGGATCTCCTTTTGATAGAGAGTGAAAATTTTTTCGCGGATTATTTCAGATACGAAGAAGCGCTCTGTTCTGTCAGTAAGAACATCTTTATCATAGTATGGTGGATGTTCTGGCAGATTCTCAAGGATAAACTTCATCACCGCTTCAATATTATGGCCATGAAGGGCGGAGAGAGCGAATACTTCCTTTGGATTCAATTGTTCCTGCCAGTATGCTATCTTTCCCATAACATCCTGCTGGCTCGAAGTGTCAATCTTGTTTATGATGACTGCAATAGGAGAGAGGCTGGTTTTTAGCTTCTCTACGATGTCCGTTTCATCATGGCGCTCATTGATGTCAGTTACAAACAGAATGATGTCTGCATCAACAAGCGATCCATTGACCGCATCCATCATGCTTTCCTGCAATTCGTATTTCGGTTTAATGACTCCCGGAGTGTCAGAGAAAACGATCTGATAATCCTCTTCATTCACTATTCCGAGAATCCTGTGCCGCGTGGTTTGCGCCTTCGGAGTGATGATCGACATCTTCTCACCCACGAGGGAATTCATCAGGGTAGACTTCCCCGCATTGGGCTTTCCTACGATGCTCACAAAACCAGCTTTATGTGTCATAAAATTTTTTTTAAAAAAGATTTGGAGTACAAAGAAACGAAATTTATCTTTGCAGTCCAATTCAAACGGTACCGGATGTTAAAAGGAACCAGAAAAAAGCCTCAAAAGCTTTAAAATTCTGAAGTTTGAAAAGGAAAAAGAGAGTGCGGGGTGGAGCAGTTGGTAGCTCGTCGGGCTCATAACCCGAAGGTCGTCAGTTCGAGTCTGGCCCCCGCTACCGAAAGGATCATGCGAGATGATCCTTTAAATAATGGCCCGTTCGTCTAGGGGTTAGGACGCAAGATTTTCATTCTTGAAACAGGGGTTCGATTCCCCTACGGGCTACAAAACAGTGATAATAAGGCGATTGAAAATGAAACTTCAATCGCCTTATTTGTTTTATGTACCTCCTGAAACGTCTCTTTTAACATTCGTTATAAGAGCCATTTGCGAAGCATTATCCGTATTGAAACAGGGCGAAATGCCATGGTCGTTTTAGCGTTGTTAAAACAATGATAAAACACGAAGCAATAAATCAAAGGACGAACCAGCCTGCCGCTGCACCCTGCAACGGCAAGACAAAGATAAGATAATCTTTCAAAGCCTTTCAATTTGTCCTTGCAATTGTAACAATAAGTGTTATAATTGCAAGGATGATTAAACGCGAAGCACAAGACTCGGTTATTACCCTACTGCAGGAATTTCCTGCTGTCGGGCTGTTAGGACCGCGGCAGGTCGGTAAAACGACCCTGGCGGAAGAGATTGCCGCCCTGTTTAAGCCGGAACCGATTTACCTTGATCTGGAAAGTCCTGCGGATCAAGCCAAACTAAGTGAGCCGGAAGATTATTTTGAGCTTCACAAAGGGCGGTTGATTATCCTGGATGAAATCCAGCGTGTGCCGGGCTTGTTTCGGGTTTTGCGCGGGGTGATCGACCGCCGCCGCCGTCAGGGCCTGAAGTCCGGCCAGTTCCTTGTATTAGGCTCCGCATCCCTCGACTTGCTGAAACAATCGTCGGAAACGCTTGCCGGACGCATTGCCTACAAGGAATTATCTACGTTAAACGTCGCTGAAATAGCGGAAGGAAGCCAAAACGCACAGGATCGGCTTTGGCTGCGAGGCGGTTTTCCCGACAGCTACCTTGCCAAAGACGATGAAGCCAGTCTGCGGTGGCGCTCCAATTTTATCAATACATATCTGGAAAGAGATGTGCCGCAATTCGGTTCGCGTATCCCGGCAGTGGCCTTGCGCCGTCTATGGACTATGCTCGCGCACCAGCAGGGAAGTCAGCTTAATATCGCGCAACTAGGCGCTAATCTGGATATTTCGGCGATGACCGCAAAACGCTATATCGAACTGCTTGAGGATTTGCTTCTAATACGGACGTTGCGCCCCTGGTCTGGCAATGTAGGTAAACGGCTTGTCAAAGCACCCAAAGTGTATATCCGCGATAGCGGCCTCGTGCATGCACTGCTTAATCTGAAAACACAGGACGATGTACTGGCACATCCCGTTATCGGTGCCAGTTGGGAAGGATTTGTGATTGAGAACCTGATCTCCTGCCTACCCTTAAGTATAACGCCGTGGTTTTATCGCACGTCGGCGGGTGCGGAAATCGATCTTGTTATTGAGCAGAATACCCGGCAGAAATACGCCATAGAGATCAAGCGTTCGTTAGCGCCCGTGGTTTCCAAAGGGTTTCATCTTGGCTGTGAAGATATCGGCGCTACGCACCGTTTTATCGTCTATCCCGGTAAAGAGCGGTTTCCGATCAATAAGACGACAATGGCCATTCCATTGATCGACATGATGGCGGAACTAAGATCGATGCAGTAATCTACCTTATTCTCTAAATACGAAAGCGTTCCGAAGCGCGTAAGTAGTAAGGCGGGTAGAGTTATTACCTGGAACCCGATTATCCGGTCTGGTTTAGCGATGCCGGACGGTGGCCAAACTGCTTGCCAGCCCTGAACTGCAATCGCGCCTGACCGATGGCGTCTTATGGGAGGATGAAACGGGATTATTAGGCACCTGTGAAATGGCTGCGCCACTGGCGCTGGTGATCCGGTTTATAAAAAGGCTACAACAATCAATAATCTGACTACATTCACTAAGGTGAACTTGCCGAACTTTGCTTTTAAACAAAACACAAAATGATGTCAACAAGAAATAAAATTGCAATAGTAACAGGCGGTAGCCGGGGTTTAGGTAGGGATATGGTCATCAACCTGGCTAAAAAAGGTACTAACATTATTTTTACCTATCACAGCAACAAGGCTGAGGCCGATAAAGTAGTAGCGGAAGTATCGTCAATAGGTCAAAAAGCCATTGCCTACCAACTCGATGTGAGCAATGTCAAAAATTTCGATGCATTTGTAAGTGATGTTAGTCAACATTTAACAGAACACGAAGGCTCGGCCAAATTTGATTTTTTAATTAATAATGCGGGCGCCGGTGTTTATGGTTCTGTAGCCGAGACTACCGAAGAAGAATTTGATGCGATGATGAATGTTCACTTCAAAGGAGTGTATTTCTTAACCCAGAAATTACTGCCGTTACTGAATGACGGAGGACGAATAATTAACATCTCATCAGGCTTAACAAGGGTGTCTTTTCCTAACGTTTCGGCCTACGCCAGCATGAAAGGAGCTGTCGAGACCTATACACGATGCTTAGCCAAAGAATTAGGCGTTAGGCAAATCACTGCAAATACTGTCGCTCCTGGTGCTATTGCAACAGATTTTGGCGGCGGTTCAAACAAATCTGACGAAAATAAGAGAAACGCAATTGCTTCAGTGACGGCATTGGGGCGTGTGGGAGTACCTGAGGACATTGGCGGAGTAGTTGCTTTCTTATGCACCCCGGAGGCAGGTTGGATCAACGGGCAGAGAATTGAGCTTTCCGGAGGAATGATGATCTGATGTATTTTGTAAATTTGAGAAATGAGCCAACATCAGGTACATCGGATAAAATCAATCGCAGCCTTTCATAAGATGAAAGGCCTGCCTCTACCACAGCATCCGCTTATCAGCTTATTTGATTACGCTAGTTTTGAATGCGCTGAAGATATTCATCATAAGAATTTTGTATTTGATTTTTACCATATTTCGATCAAGCGCAGTATTGGAGCTAAATTTAAGTACGGACAAAGCCACTATGATTTTGAGGATGGCGTCATGTTCTTTATTGCCCCAAACCAGGTATTTGGAATTGAAAAAATTGAAGAGCTGGCAGTCGCAAAAAGTGGCTGGGTATTGATGATCCATCCTGATTTTTTATGGAATACCTCTTTAGCAACCGCCATTAAAAAATACGACTTCTTTAATTATGCGGTAAACGAGGCCTTGTTTCTTTCTGAAAAGGAAGAGGCAACCCTTAATGCTATTGTTAAAAATATAGAGCAGGAATATAATGGCAATCTGGACAAATTTAGCCAGAGCATTATCATTTCCCAGCTAGAAACGCTGTTAAATTATTCCGACCGTTTTTATCAAAGGCAATTCCTGACCCGAAAAGTTACCATCCACAAAGTTTTAGAAGAGGTTGAAAGGATCATTGATGGTTATTTCAATAATGAAAAGGTACAAGG
>JBQGEO010000531.1:0-5759 GCA_052039655.1 Pararcticibacter sp. | reverse complement strand
AGTCTCCAGCTCTTCCTCCTCCCCCATTATCGTTACCGTCAGTTGCCCCCCGAGGGAAGCCACAACCTGCTCCAGTTCAGCCTTGTCCTCTGCCAGTACCAGAAGCGAATACGGACCGAATATCTCTTCCCTTAAACGGGGATTCGAAATAAACCCTGCCGCCGGCACTCCGGCCAGGATAGCAGCGGACTGGCTAAATCCTGCCGTTCCGCTTTTTTCTGAACGGGCAAGTAATGATACCCCCTTTTCCTGAAGAATTTCTCCTGACAAAGTATGGTAGTTTTTGCATATACCAGGCGTCAGCATTGTCGCTGAGGGGATTTCAGACATTAATTTACTAAGTTCCGATATAAAGATGTCAAGCCCCTCACTCTTTATCCCCAGCAGAAGCCCGGGATTGGTGCAGAACTGTCCCGCTCCGAGCGTGATGGACGCTGCATATTTTGAAGCGAGTTCATGAGGGCGTTTTTGCAGTGATCCCGGGAGAAGAACCACGGGATTTATGCTACCCATCTCCGCAAATACGGGAATTGGAACAGATCTTTCTGCAGCCAGTTTTGCAAGAGCCATTCCTCCCTTGTAGGAACCAGTAAAAGTTACCGCTTTCGTAAGGGGATGCCCCACCAACGCTTCTCCCACTGAATATCCCGAATCATAAAGCATCGAGAAAACACCCACCGGCATGCCGGTTGCAGCGACTGCTTTCAAAATCGCCGCCCCTATAAGAGCACTGGTACCGGGGTGTGCAGGATGAACCTTCACGATCACCGGGCACCCTGCTGCCAATGCAGACGCGGTGTCACCCCCGGCTACAGAGAACGCCAGGGGAAAATTACTTGCACCGAAAACCACAACTGGTCCTACAGGATTTAACATTTTCCTGATATCCGGTCTCGCCAAAGGCTTACGGTCTGGCAGTGCCGTGTCTATCACCGCATCTACCCAGGACCCTTCTTCCACCAGGCTGGCAAAAAGATTAAGCTGCCCGGTCGTCCGACCCGTCTCCCCCGATATACGGGCTTCAGGCAGACCACTCTCGGCAACAGCCCTTTCCGTTAGAACTGCGCCAAGTTCACTGATCTCAGCAGCAATTGCTCTTAAAAATGCAGCCCGCCGTTCTTTCCCAACGAGCCTGTATTCTTTAAAAGCACCCTGAGCTGCTTTCAGCGCATCATCCGCATCCTGTTCCGTCGCCGGATAAAAATCTCCGGGCAAACTTTCCCCCGTCGCCGCGTTGATAGCGTGGAAGGCCTTGCTTCCTGAAGAAACATAACGGCCCGCTACTATATTCCGTCCATCCATTTTAAGTTATAAGTTGTAAGTAGTAAGTTATAAGTCTGGAGGCCCCCAAAGTTGAAAGTCGAAAGTTCAAAACTTAAAGTTCAAAGTTGAAAGCTCCAAGTCGAAAGTTCAAAGTATGCATAGACCATACAAGAAGCTGATAGCCGATGGCTGATAGCTGATTGCTAATAGCCAACAACTAATTTCCAACAGCCGCCAGGCGTCCCCAGCTTCCTTCGGGCAGTTCCGGGCGGACGGCGAGGGCATCGTTGATGATCTTCAGCACTTTTTCTCTTTCTGTTCCTTCAATTACCAGTCTTGGGCTTCTTACTGTTTCTGTGCCTATACCGGTCATTACTTCGGCCAGTTTGATATATTGTACGAGCTTGGGGTGTATATCCAGTTCGAGAACAGGATGGAACCAGCGATAAATAGCCAGGGCTTCTTCATATCTTCCTGCTTTCACGAGACGGTAGATGGCAACGGTTTCCTTTGGAAATGCATCTACGAGGCCGGCTACCCATCCGTCAGCACCCATCACCAGGCTGTCCATGGCCAGTGGATCTACTCCGCACATAATTTTGAAGCGGTCGCCAAACCTGTTCTTCATCCTTGTAACATTAGCTACATCTCTGGTAGATTCCTTTACGGCTTCGATATTCTCAAGTTCAGCCAATTCTGCGAACATATCGAGTGTTACTTCGATCTTATAGTCTACAGGATTATTGTATATCATAACGGGCAGGGAAACAGAACTTGCTATCTCTTTAAAGAACGTCACATTTTCACGATCATCCGCCTTATAACGCATCTTGTGCAAAAGCATTAATCAATCGGCTCCGATCTCTCCGGCTCTTTTCGCGATTGCGACTGCGGTCTTAGTAGATTGTTCAGCTATATTAAGTATAAGAGGTATTTTCCCTCCCACCAGTTCTATAGTATGTTCCAATAATACAAATTTTTCTTCATCGGTCAATACACTCGCTTCCCCGAGCGATCCACCGAGAATAAGGCCGTCTATACCGGCGTCGAGCTGTGCCTCAATGTGCTTGTCGTAGGCGATAAGATCAAGTTCATCATTAAGCGTAAACTTAGTAGTAATTGCAGGATATACTCCTTTCCATTCAACTTTCATATTCGAACAATTTTTTTTATTTCAAAAGTAAAGGCCAGAAAAGTTGGGCATTTTATTAAAATTAGCCTGTACTTATTCTATTTTAACCCATATTGTTGCAAAGAATTATCTGGTAAAATCCTGCCAATAGTTGCAAAAAAAAATTTAGTCCTTGTGCATATGTGATATCTATATTTAATACCTGGTTTATTTATTAATCAATGTGCAGTTTCATTCATGTCAAACCCGATAAAATGAAAAATAAATCCTTATTTCAAATACCTCCAACAGAGACGCTCAGTCCGGCTTCAATTTTCTCAAGGCCGTACAAGAATGGGCGTAACAATCAGAAAATAAAACTTTTAAAACAATATCGACCTGATTTAAAGAACAGAAAAAATAGAATAAACAAAAACTAAGATGACTCTGGTTAAAAGAACATATTATATCCTTGCCGGTCTTCTTCCGGTACTTTCTACTTCAGCAACCGCTCAGCAGAGAGATTATCCTATACAGCCGGTCCCTTTTACTCATGTACATGTGCATGACCATTTCTGGCAGCCCAAGATGGAAGTGAATGCAACTGTAACTATCCCCTACACACTGGATCAATGCCGCAAAAACGGCAGAATTGATAATTTTCTGCGTGCGGCACATAAATTACCAGGAGATAAGCTGAGTGAGTTTACCTTCGATGATACGGATATTTACAAGGTCATCGAGGGCGCTTCTTATGCGATGCAGGTAAAGAAAAACCCAACGCTGGATAAATACATAGATTCCCTGATCACCATTATAGGAGATGCCCAGGAACCAGACGGGTATCTCTATACTTTCAGAACGGTAAAAGCTGCCAAACCCCATGAGTGGGTGGGGTCAAAACGATGGGAAAAAGAAGAGGAACTGAGTCATGAACTTTATAACTCCGGCCATCTTTTCGAGGCAGCAGTTGCTCATTACGAAGCCACTGGCAAAAAAACACTTCTTAATATTGCAATAAAAAATGCAGATCTCCTGGTAAGCGACTTCGGCTATGGCAAGGAAGAAAAATACCCGGGGCACCAAATAGGCGAGATTGGGCTTGCAAAAATGTACAGGGTGACAGGAAACCAGAAATATCTCGATCTGGCAAAGTTCTTCCTCGATGTAAGGGGGCCTGACGGCACTGAGTACAACCAGGCAAACAAGCGTGTTGTGGATCAGAATGAAGCGGTAGGGCATGCAGTAAGAGCAGCTTATATGTATACAGGGATGGCTGACATAGCAGCATTGACAGGTGACGAGGCTTACCTCAAAGCTATAGATGCGATCTGGGAGGATGTAGTGAACAGGAAGTTGTACATCACGGGAGGCATAGGAGCTACAGGTGCCGGCGAAGCTTTCGGTGCTCCATATCAGCTTCCTAACATGTCGGCTTATGCGGAAACCTGTGCAGCTATCGCGAATGTTTACTGGAACAGCCGGATGTTTATGCTGCACGGGGATTCCAAATATATAGATGTGCTTGAGCGCACTCTTTATAACGGGCTGTTATCAGGCGTGTCTTTAAGCGGCGACCGCTTCTTCTACCCTAACCCACTGGCATCAATGTTTCAGCATCAGCGAAGCGCCTGGTTCAGTTGTGCCTGCTGCATTTCTAATATGACAAGGTTCCTGCCATCTGTGCCAGGATACGTGTATGCACAAAACAAGAACGATCTTTACGTAAACCTCTTTATGAGCAGCAGCAGCGATATCAAACTGGCGTCAGGAAATGTGAATATCGTTCAGAAGACAGAATATCCGTGGAATGGAAATATTGATTTTGAAATAAACCCCGAAGGTGCAAAAGATTTTACATTAAGGGTGCGTATCCCCGGATGGGCTCAGAACAAGCCTGTACCGGGAACTCTTTATTCTTTCGCTTCTGAAAAAGAACTTCCGGTATCCCTTCATATTAACGGAAAGCAAGCCTCCTATCAGGTGGAAAAAGGTTACGCCGTCCTGACCCGTAAATGGAAAAAAGGAGATAAAGTCTCATTGATCCTGCCGATGGAAACGCACAAAGTTCTGGCTAACGAAAAGGTGAAAGATGATCAGGGCCGCTTTGCCTTCCAGCGCGGGCCTATTGTTTACTGCCTGGAAGGTCCGGATAACAAGGATAGTCTTGTGCAAAATATCCTGATTGATAAGAATGCGATTGCAGAAGTAAGTTATAAACCAGATTTTTTTAAAGGCATTTATGTGTTAACTGCTTCAGGAAAGGGGGCCAAAAGGCAGTTAAACACCGATGCACTTATTGAGACAGACCAGAAAGTAACGGCTATCCCCTATTATTCCTGGGCCAACCGCGGACCGAGCGAAATGACTGTCTGGATTCCATATCTTGCTTCCGCAGCCCGGCCCAAACCAGCTCCTACAGTTGCCGCAACCAGTAAAGTCAGCTCTTCGCTGAACAACAAACGGATGTACTCTGCCATAAATGATCAGTACGATCCGGCAGATTCAAAAGATACCAACTATCCCTACCTTCACTGGTGGCCGAAGAAAAACTCAACAGAATTCGTTCAATACACCTTTAATCAGGAACAAACGGTTTCTGAGTCGAAAGTGTACTGGTTTGATGATGGTCCATGGGGAGGATGCCGCATTCCAGCGTCTTATACACTGTACTATAAGAAGGGAGATGAGTGGGTGCCGGTAAATAATACAAGTGCTTATTCAGTTGAAAAGGATAAATTTAATGTATTATCATTTGAACCTGTAAAGACTTCAGCGCTGAAACTGGAGATTCAGCTTCCTGAAGATAACTCTTCAGGGATTCATGAGTGGGTGGTTAAATAGACTAAAACAGATTGAAGTACAGTAAACTTATTTCAGTCTACCGAACAAGACTAGTGCCCTCCAGCTTGATTAATAGGGCTTTGTTTTCATTGCAATTCTCTATTTTATAGAATTCTCGTACACCCTGCCAGTTCCCAGCGCTGTCAGCCATTATTAATTTGTCAATATCTCGCGAAGCGAAAGAAGAGCCGTGTTTAAAGAAAAAAGGTTGGTTATAAAACGACCAACCTCTTTCGAAAAATAGTATCTGGCGAGGCAAAAATACCCCAGCAGCCTTCTTAGTGACCATTTTATACCTTAAGCCAATATCCTGCATCAAAAAGAGTGGAAATTCCTGTTAAAATAGGTTTTGTCGCCGTGCTTTTTCTCGCGAATATAATTGGCCAAAGTACCAAGGTAACTTAATTCGGCATGTTCATATAAGTAAACGCCTTCATCGAAACCGATACGTACACCATCTTTTACTTTAATGGCGATATCTTTTAATGGTTGAGCTAAAATGGGATTTTGTATAAGTATATCTAACGATTGCACTATTGTT
>JBQGEO010000530.1:0-10705 GCA_052039655.1 Pararcticibacter sp. | reverse complement strand
TAGGTGGCAGAAGCAATACAGGAGAAGGTGGGGAAGATGAAATGCGTTATACTCCGCTTCCGAATGGCGATTCTATGCGTTCCTCTATCAAGCAGGTTGCTTCAGGCCGTTTTGGTGTCACTTCTTACTACCTGACAAATGCCGACGAATTGCAGATTAAGATGGCGCAGGGAGCTAAGCCAGGTGAAGGTGGACAATTGCCTGGACATAAAGTAGATGAATGGATTGCAAAAGTGCGTCACTCTACTCCTGGAGTTGGGCTTATATCTCCTCCTCCTCACCACGATATTTATTCGATTGAAGATCTTGCACAGTTGATATTCGACCTGAAGAACGCAAACCGTCATGCCCGCATCAATGTGAAACTGGTGTCGAAAGCTGGTGTTGGAACTATTGCAGCAGGTGTTGCCAAGGCTCACGCCGATGTGATCCTGGTTGCCGGATATGATGGTGGAACGGGAGCTTCTCCTATCAGTTCAATAAAACACGCTGGGATGCCATGGGAGCTTGGCCTTGCTGAAGCGCACCAGACGCTGGTGAGAAATAAATTAAGAAGCCGTGTGGTCTTGCAGACGGACGGCCAGTTAAAGACGGGGCGTGACATTGCGATCGCAGCTTTACTTGGTGCTGAAGAGTGGGGTGTTGCTACCGCTGCTCTCGTCGCCGGAGGTTGTATCATGATGCGTAAATGCCACTTGAATACCTGCCCTGTCGGTGTGGCTACGCAGGATCCCGACTTACGCAAACTGTTCAGCGGAAAACCTGAACACATTGTAAATCTGTTCCGCTTTATTGCAGAAGAACTCCGTGAGATTATGGCCGACCTCGGATTCCGGACCATAAACGAAATGGTAGGACGCTCACAATTCCTGAAGGTAAGAGAAGGTAACAAGCATTGGAAAGCAAGTACTCTTGATCTTTCAGCTATCCTTCATCCTGTCACTAATTCTTCGAAGCAGACACTGTACAACAGTGAAGCTCAGGATCATGGAATGGATAATATCCTCGATTGGAAATTGCTGGAGCATGCTCAGCAGGCGCTGGAAAGTAAAACTCCTGTATTCGGAACGTTTACGGTGAGGAATACGGACAGGACCATCGGTACTGTTCTCTCTAACGAGGTTTCGAAAAGATACCAGGCGGCAGGACTGCCTGATAATACGATCAACTTTAAATTCACCGGATCTGCCGGGCAGAGCTTTGGGGCATTCTGTGCCAAAGGGCTTTCTTTTGAACTGGAAGGAGAGGCAAATGACTATGTTGGTAAAGGACTTTCCGGGGCAAGGCTGGCAATTTATCCGTCTGCCGAAAGTACTTTGGTGCCAGAGGAGAATATCATTATAGGAAACGTAGCCCTTTACGGAGCCACCTCCGGTGAGCTGTTTGTAAGAGGACAGGCGGGAGAACGTTTTGCTGTCCGCAATTCCGGAGCCACAGCAGTGGTAGAAGGGGTAGGAGATCACGGATGTGAGTATATGACAGGCGGAAGGGCTCTCATTCTGGGCCGCACAGGAAGAAATTTTGCAGCGGGAATGAGCGGCGGTATCGCCTGGGTATACGATGTGGACGGAAACTTTGCAGATAACTGCAATCCCGAAATGATCGACCTCGATCCGCTTACAGGCGAAGATGAGGAGCAGATCATTACGCTGCTGAAGAAACATCTTCAGCTAACGCAAAGCCACCTTGCTTTGTATCTCCTGAGCAACTGGAGCGAAGAATGCCGCAGGTTTATCAAGGTATTCCCTAAAGAGTATAAAAAAGTATTACAACACGCACAATATCAACCAGCTAATTAGAAAATGGGAAAAGTGACAGGCTTTAAAGAATACGGCCGGGAGTTACCTCCAAAAAGAGCTCCCCAGGAACGTATTAATGATTATAAAGAATTTACAGGATGTTTTACTGAAGACAAGCTGAATCACCAGGCAGCCCGTTGTATGAATTGCGGAATCCCGTTCTGCCATTCGGGGTGCCCGCTGGGAAATGTCATCCCTGAATTTAATGATGCGGTTTATAAGGAGAATTGGGAAGAGGCTTACAGTATCCTGACCTCTACGAACAATTTTCCTGAATTTACCGGCCGCATTTGTCCGGCCCCATGTGAGGCGGCGTGTGTCCTGGGAATTAATAAACCCCCGGTAACTATTGAGGAAATCGAAAAACATATTATTGAAATTGCCTTTTCAAAAGGCCTGGTGAATGCCAAAGCTCCGCTGATCCGCTCCGGGAAAACGGTAGCAGTAATCGGCTCAGGACCTGCAGGTCTGGCAGCTGCGGCTCAGCTTAACAAAGCAGGCCACCTGGTAACAGTTTTTGAACGTGATGACAAACCCGGAGGCTTGCTGAGATTCGGTATCCCTGATTTCAAACTTGAAAAGTGGGTAATAGAACGCCGTGTAACATTGATGGAAGAAGAAGGTATCCAGTTCAAATGCAATACGGAAGTTGGAAAGGATATCCATGCTGATGAGATCCTGCGTAATTTTGACGCGGTGGTTTTAGCGGGAGGATCAACCATCCCAAGAAACCTTCCTGTTCCCGGACGAGAGCTGAAAGGTGTTTATTTTGCGATGGAGTTCCTGAAGCAGCAGAATAAGCGTGTGAGTAATATTGAATTTAAAGAAGAGCCAATCTGGGCTACAGATAAAGATGTGATTGTGATTGGTGGAGGTGATACAGGATCAGACTGCGTAGGTACATCAAACCGTCACGGAGCAAAATCAGTAACACAGTTTGAGCTGATGCCAAAGCCTCCTGCATCCAGGACCGAAAGTATGCCGTGGCCTACTTACCCCATGCTGTTAAAAACCAGCACTTCCCATGAAGAGGGTTGTGAAAGAAACTGGGGCATTAACACAAAAGAGTTTCTTGGTGACGCCGAGGGTAATCTCAGAGCGTTGAAGGTAGTGGACGTAGAGTGGGAAACAGATGTATTTGGCCGTCCTGTAAAGTTCAAAGAAGTGGAAGGATCTGAACGTGAATTACCGGCACAGCTGGTTTTATTGGCGATGGGATTCGTCCATCCTCAGAAAGAAGGTCTTCTTGAACAACTGGGAACAGAGTTTGATGCCAGAGGCAATGTTAAAGCTGCTGAAGGAGCCTATCAAACCAATGTACATAAGGTATTTGCTGCAGGTGATATGCGCCGTGGTCAGTCGCTAGTGGTCTGGGCGATATCAGAAGGCCGCGAGGCTGCACGCCGTGTGGATCAATTCCTGAACGGAAGTACTGCGCTCGAAAGTAAGGACGCAGAGAGCATGTATGCATTTTAAGAAAAACCTGCCTTCGGGCAGGTTTTTTAGCTTTTAGCTATCAGCAGTTGGCCATCTGCTGCTGTATGACGTATATAAACGGGTGACTAGGAGTAAGGAGAACGACAGAGCTCTCCACTTTAAACTTTCAACTCTGAACTTTCTACTCTAAACTTATCCCAGCCTTAGCTTAGCAAAGAAATCCCATAATACAATACCTGCTGACACAACAATGTTAAATGAATGCTTGGTCCCAAACTGGGGAATTTCTATGCAGGAGTCAATTAATGCCATTGCTTCATCAGAAACGCCGTTTACCTCGTTGCCAAATATGAGAGCGTATTTTTCGCTGACGGCGGGCTGGAATTCGTTTAACATGACGCTTTGGTCAGCCTGTTCAATCGCTATGATTCTGTATCCTTCGGATTTGAGTTGTTGTATGGCATCCCGGATATCTGCAAAATGTGCCCATTCAACAGATTGAGTAGCACCTAACGCCGTTTTCTCGATTTCCCGGTGGGGAGGAGTTCCCGTTATACCGCAGAGAAATATTCTCTCAACTGAAAAGCCGTCAGAAGTGCGGAAGATGGATCCCACATTATGCATGCTTCTTACACTGTCGAGCAGGACTGTAACCGGCAATTTATCCTGCTTTTTAAATTCTTCAACGCTAACCCTGTTCAGTTCGTCAAGTTTAAGCTTTCGCATAGTATCATAAATAAGTCAGCTGCGCTGATCTCTCAAAGGTAATAATAAACAAAAGCCTGAAACAGGCATGTGCCCGTTTCAGACTTCAATAATATAAGTATTAATAAATTTATAATTCTACTACTCCAGTTCCGATGTCCGAACTGTAAACAGACGGCGCATAACCAATTTTTGCCGTATAGTACTCTTCTATTTTTTTACTGAAATCGTCGAAACTGTCTTTCTTCACGAGGGCAATAGCACAACCGCCAAAGCCGGCTCCCGTCATCCTCGCGCCTGTTACAGCAGGATATTGCTTGCAGAATTCTACAATTGTATCAAGCTCAGTTCCTGACACTTCATAAAGATGCTGCAGCGAATCATGAGAAGCATACATCAGTTTTCCAAATTCGTCCAGCTTGTTCTGATCAAGTGCTTCTGCAGCCTGAAGCACGCGGTCGTTCTCTTCAACCACATGCTGAGCCCGCTTTAGTACAACAGAATCTTCAATCAGGTTCTTATGTTTCTCAAATGTTTCGGCATTTATATCACAGAGATTTGAAATGCTAAGTTCCTTTTGCAGTGCCTTTAATGCTGTCTGGCATTCGCCAACCCGTTCGTTATACTTGGATTCCGTTAGCTTTCTGGGCTTATTCGTATTGATGATGGCAAGATAATGGTCTCCGAGGTCACATTCTACTGCCTGATAATCAAGAGTGTCGCAGTTTAATTTAAGGGCTTTATTCTTCTCCCCAAAGGCAACAGCAAACTGATCCATAATACCAGAATTTACTCCGATGAATTCATTCTCAACTTTCTTTGAAAGCTTCACAAGCTCAAGTTTTGAGAAACCCGCCCCGAACAGCTCGTTAAGGGCAAAAGCGGTAACTACTTCAATAGAAGCAGAAGAAGACAAGCTTGATCCGATCGGAAGATTTCCATAGTACAAAAGATCGAGGCCTTCCAGTTTCTTTCCATTCTGAAGAAAATTGTGAATTACGCCCAGAGGATAATTATACCATTCTTTTCCGGTTTTCTCATAAGACTCCTTTAAAGGAATTTCGAGTGTTTCTTCGAAGTTGATGCTTTTGAAACGGAAGAGCCCGTCCTTATTAGGAGCAGTTAGCAGATATGTTCCCATAGTAATGGCACAAGGCATTACAAGGCCTCCGTTATAGTCAATATGCTCGCCTATAAGATTCACTCTGCCAGGAGCAAAAAAAACGTTCTGATGCTGCTGTCCTGAAAATTCTAAAAATTGTTGTTTTAGGTTATCTAACATAATAGTACATGGTGGTTGGGCCAAATGTACAAAAATTAGTCATTGATGCTAAGTCGTTGATTGGTATTTGAAAAAAATAGGGCAGACAACGATTTTGCCGCATTATCCCCGCTGCATATCCCTGGATCACCTGTGCCTTTCAGACGATGCCCTTATAATCAGCAGAGGATCCAGGACAACCTTTTCCAGCTTCTCTTCCCCCGTCATTTCGTCCTTTTTAAGCTTCAGGAACAGTTTGGCAACCTCTTTTCCCATAGCGAGGGTCTGCTGATCGATGGTAGATAGTTGCGGGGTTACAAGACTCCCGAAAGCCTCGTTCGCAAAGCCTATTACTCCAACTTCGTCAGGGATTTTTACTTTAAATTCAAGCAATTGCTGTAGTACTCCCATGGCAGTATAATCCTCAAGTGCAAAAACAGCGTCAAATTTGAGTCCGCTGACCCGGGCTTCCCTGATCACCGATTTCCCAAATTCAAGTGAGAAGTTACCTTTGATAATCAGCTCTTCATCCACAGGGATATTATAGTATTCAAGCGCGTCAATATACCCGCGCAGTCGTTCTTTAAAAATGCTGATCTCTCGGTCCGCCGAAATGTGCAGGATTCTCCGGTAGCCCTGTCTGATCAGGTGTTCGGTAGCAATAAAACCTCCTTTATAGTCATCAATAGTAACCGATGGCATGTCAAGCTGTTCGATAGTTCTATCGAAAAATATAAGAGGTGTCTTTCTTTTGATAATTTCATGGAAAGCACCATAATCTGTGGTTTCAGTGGATATTGAAGCAATAATCCCATCTACCCTTGACTGAAGAAAGGTTTCAATCCCTTTTTTTTCCTGATCCAGCGTTTCGTTCGACTGATACAATAGTATATTGTATCCGTTGGCGTTCATCACCTGCTCGATACCCGCTACTACCGAACTGAAGAATGTAACTCTCAGGCTTGGTACTACCACTCCGATAACATTAGTCCTGCCCGAACGAAGCGATGAAGCAATTTTATTCTGCCTGTAATTCATCCGTTCAGCTGTTTCCCTTACCGCCTTCTTGGTTGCAGCACTGATAGCAGGATGATCATTAAGTGCTCTCGCAACTGTCGAGAATGTTACATTCAACTCCTTGGCGATATCAAGTATGGTTACTTTCTTCATTTAATCTGTTTTTTCAATGTTCCGAAACATGGCGACAGGATATGAGCCTGCCAGATATGCCCGGTAATCCTCTGGTTATAAACAATCTTAAAATGAATGGAGAAGATTATAACTGAAAATTTAATTCACAATTTTATACTAAAATTTTTTTAATAACAAATAATATATACCTTCGTGCAAACGTTGGCACAATTATATTAACCTTTATATACAATGCTTCTTTTAGGAATCGATGTAGGCACCTCCTCAATTAAAGTTTCAGTAGTTGATGCGGAAACTCAGAGGGCCATCGTTTCGGCTCAGTATCCCGAAACGGAAACAGAAATTAAATCAGTTAAAGCCGGGTGGGCGGAGCAGTCGCCTGAAATGTGGTGGGAACATGTTCAGCAGGCTATCCTTAAAGCTAACGCTTCCGGTAAATATCATCCGGCTGACATTGGTGCAATCGGAATAGCTTATCAGATGCACGGACTGGTTGTAGTGGATAAAGATCAGAAAGTACTTCGTGACTCTATTATCTGGTGCGACAGCCGCGCTGTAGAGATCGGTAACACAGCATTTAAAAAGATCGGGGAGGAGAGATGTCTCTCCCGCCTGTTAAACTCTCCCGGAAATTTTACAGCGTCAAAGCTAGCCTGGGTGAAAGAAAACGAGCCGGAGATCTTTGCTAAGATTGATAAAGTAATGCTTCCTGGTGATTTCATTGCTATGAAATTAACCGGCGATGTCACAATCAGTGCCTCATCCCTTTCAGAAGGGATCCTCTGGGATTTTCAGGACGATGATCTTTCCGAAGATGTTCTGAAGCATTACGGGTTCAGCCGCGATATTTTTCCGCCTGTAAAACCAGTATTTTCAGAACACGGTTATGTAACCGCGGCGGTGGCGAATAAACTTTCTTTAAAAGAGGGAATCCCCGTAACGTACAAATCAGGAGATCAGCCGAATAATGCACTATCCTTGAACGTGCTGCAGCCAGGGGAAGTAGCTGCTACAGCGGGAACTTCCGGGGTGATCTACGGGGTTGCCGATCAGCTTGCTTATGATCCCCAGTCCCGCGTCAATACATTCGCTCACGTGAACTACGGCACGGACAGCAAGCGCTTGGGCGTACTGCTTTGTATCAATGGAACCGGCATCCTGAACCGCTGGATAAAGAATAATATGGCAGCCAATCTTAGTTATAAGGAGATGGATGCGATGGGGGGAAAAGTCCCGGTAGGTTCAGATGGACTCCGGATATTGCCCTTCGGGAATGGCGCAGAGCGTATGCTGAATAACAAGATCGTTGGGGCTCATCTTTTGAATATAGATCTGAACCTTCATACCCAGGCACATATATTCCGTGCAGAGCAGGAGGGAATTGCTTTCGCATTTCGCTACGGCCTCGATATTATGCGGGAAAACGGAATGAATCCTTCCGTAATAAGGGTGGGCAAGGCAAATCTTTTTCTAAGTGCTCTTTTTGCCGAAGCATTTGTAAACGCAACAAACGTTCCTGTCGAATTATATGACAACGACGGTAGTGTTGGAGCTGCTATCGGATCAGGAATAGGGGTGAAGGCATTTTCATCAGAAAGTGAAGCCTTTGCCAACCAAAGAGCCATTCAGCTGATCGAGCCCGGAAAAGCAGCAGCTTACGATGAGATTTATCAGGACTGGAAAGAGCTGTTGCTGAGAGAACTGAGTAAATAAAAGGCCGCAGCAGATGATCAGCGATCCCGACAAGACCAAAAAAAACTAAATAACAAATAGAAAATTAACAATTTAAATTTAAGATTATGGGAAATATTCTCTCAGGCGAAACTGAGTTTTTCAAAGGAATTGGCCAGATCAAATATGAAGGCCCTCAGTCCGACAATCCCCTTGCATTCAGATGGTACGATGAAAACCGTGTAGTCGCAGGAAAAACATTAAAAGATCATTTTAGGTTCGCTTGTGCTTATTGGCATTCATTCTGCGGAAACGGGTCAGATCCGTTTGGAGGCCCTTCACATTTTTTCGCATGGGATAAGAAGAGCGATCCGGTAGAACGTGCAAAAGATAAAATGGATGCGGCATTTGAGTTCATCACCAAGCTGAACCTGCCTTATTATTGTTTTCACGATGTCGACCTTGTGGACTATGGCAATGACGTTCTTGAAAATGAAAGAAGGCTTCAGGCAATTGTAGAATATGCTAAAGAGAAACAGGCTGCCAGCGGTGTAAAGCTTCTTTGGGGTACCTCCAATCTTTTCAGCAACCCGCGGTACATGAACGGAGCCTCCACCAATCCTGATTTCCATGTATTGACACATGCCGGAGCACAGGTTAAAGCGGCTCTTGACGCAACTATCGCGCTCAAGGGAGAAAACTACGTATTCTGGGGCGGTCGTGAAGGATATATGAGCCTCCTGAATACCGATATGAAGCGCGAACAGGAGCATTTTGCCCGTTTCCTTCATACGGCAAAGGATTATGCAAGGAAAAACGGATTCACCGGAAACTTCTTTATCGAACCGAAACCATGTGAGCCAACCAAGCATCAATATGATTATGACGCTGCTACCGTTATTGGTTTCCTTCGTCAGTATGATCTGCTTGACGACTTTAAACTGAACCTGGAGGTAAACCATGCCACTCTTGCCGGACATACTTTCCAGCACGAAATGCAGGTGGCTGCAGATGCAGGCTTGCTCGGATCGATGGATGCGAACCGTGGCGACTATCAGAATGGCTGGGATACAGACCAGTTCCCCAATAATGTATACGAACTGACCGAATGTATGCTGGTATTCCTTGAAGCAGGAGGACTGAAAGGCGGCGGTGTTAATTTCGATGCTAAGATCAGGAGAAACTCTACTGATTTGGAGGATATCTTCTACGCTCACATCGGAGGTATGGATACCTTTGCCCGTGCCCTGATCGTTGCGGATGACGTGCTTCAGAAGTCTGACTATAAAAAGTTCCGTCAGGAGCGTTACTCGTCATTTGACAGCGGAAAAGGTAAAGAATTTGAAGATGGCCGGTTAACTCTCGAAGATCTTCGTTCTTATGCGATTGAGAAAGGTGAGCCTGCTGCAAAGAGCGGAAAGCAGGAATACCTGGAAAATCTGATTAACAGATATCTGTAAATTTCAAAAATAAGTATAATGTGGTTTAGCCCCGTGCCGTTTGGTACGGGGCTTTTTTATTGGCCGGTTGCAGGCCCATCCTAAAGGACTTTATTTTCCTGAATACATCCTGTAAATTTGCAGACATACAGCAGGATGATCTGTGTCAGTTTTTTGTCTATGTTTGTTATATAGAATATTTCGCAGTACTTTTAATAAAAGACCAATTTAACACCTATTGATAAAGCTATCGGGTGAGAACCATTTATACGGAGCAATCGTTTACTGATGCAGGACTATCACGAATTAACTGACTTTGATTTAGTGGAATTGCTGAATAAAAGCGATGAATTTGCTTTCAGGGAAATCTATATCCGTTATTGGGACAGGCTATACGTAATTGCAAGGAAGCGTCTCAGGGATGCAATAGAAGCAGAAGAGGTCGTTCAGGACATCTTTTGTAATCTATGGCGCAAAAGAGAATCCTTTACACTATCCAAAGGGTTTGATCACTATTTTTCGGTTGCGGTAAAATTCGAGGTGATCAACCGTCTCGCAAAAAAAGCACGCCATTCCATTTTCGAAAAAGAAGCATCATTTACATTTTCCGAAACAGACTTTTCAACAATTGAATCAATAAATCTCCAGGAATTAAAAAATCAGCTTCAGCAATCAGTGAGTTTGTTGCCTGAAAAATGCCGTATTGTTTTCCTGCTCAAATACGAAAAAGATTACACACAACACCAGATCGCACACGAACTTCAGATCTCGGAGAAAACAGTGGAGGCCCATCTTTCCAAGGCACGTAAAACACTCAGAGGATCTTTTGGAAGTGCATTGACACTGTTAATCGGGCTCTTGTAAATTGTCTCAGAAGCGACAGAATATTTTTTTTCATATCACTAAGGGATTTTAAGTTTTGCGTTGGCTATACTGAAAACAGCCAATCCAATGCCTAAAAGAAAGCGGGAGGAAATCATTCAGGAGCTTGCCAGAAAGTGGCAGGAGGGTATCATTACAGAGGAAGAAAAAGTAATGTTTAACAAATGGTACCATTCTTTTGATGACACCGTCCTGGAAGAAACGTCTTTTGAAAACCCTGAAGAGCTGAGGGAACGGCTATATAGGACAGTTTATGAAAAAGAAGGGATCGGGAAAAGGAGACAAATCCGTTTCCTCAGGCGTGTTTCAGCTGCGGCAGCGTCAGTACTGCTTATCGTTTCTTTTAGTTTTTATCTCTA
>JBQGEO010000529.1:0-1846 GCA_052039655.1 Pararcticibacter sp. | reverse complement strand
AACAATAGCGGAACATCGCTGAGGATCAGGAATGATTTTCAAAGCGATTCTATTGAAGTTTTAATTAACGCTAGTGCCGATATCAGCAGGTTAAGACAGCCCTTTCTCTTTGTAGCACAATCGAAAGCAGAGGTCCGTCTGGCTGCATCGGTCAGCCTGAATAATGGCTTCGTTCGATTCAAAATCGATAAACAAGTGTTCCCGCAGGGAATCTGCCGGTTGACATTATGCGGGCCGGATAGCCTGGTAAGAAACGAACGCCTGGTGTATATCCATCATGGTGATAATCTTCACATCCAGCTAAGCCCTGATAAAAATAGCTATGCACGACGGGATAGTGTTTCTCTTCGGGTAAAGGTAACTGACAGGGACGGCAATCCTGTCCGGGGAAGTTTTTCTCTGGCAGTAACGGATAACAGCCAGGTTAGGACAGATAGTCCGGGCAGCTACTCTATTGTGACTTACCTGACTTTCGGCTCTTATCTGAAGGGATATATTGAAGACGCAGCTTATTATGCTGATCCGGCATCAGATCCTCAAAAATGGAACGCTCTTGACAAGCTGCTTCTAACGCAGGGGTGGAGGGGGTACGACTGGAACGACATTTTGAAGCCGGAAAGAAAATTCATATATGCTGCGGAGAAGGAATTCATGGTAAAAGGACGGGTTCTGAATGCATTTAACAAGGCAGTTGCCAGATCAGGCGTCTCTCTGCTTTCCCGGAGACCCCTGCTGTTTGCGGATACTGTTGCAAACGAGAGAGGAGAGTTTGTCTTTACAGGGATCTTTCCTGTTGATACCGCTTCTTTTTTTATCCAGGCGAAGAACAGGAAAGGGAAAAACTTTAATGTTGGAATTGAGCTTGATGAATATGTGCCTCCCGTATGCTCCCCCGATCAGAATAAGATGGTGCCCTGGTTTGTCAATACTGATACGGTAAGCTTAAATGCTACCAGGAACCGTATTGTGCTTAGAAATGAGCAGATAAAAGCCAGCAAGGGACTCTTATTGCGGGAGGTTACAATTAAAGCGAAAAGGATCATTCCTGATTCGAAAAATTTGAACGGCCCTGGAGAGGCCGACGTTGTGCTGGATGAGAAATACCTTGAAAAGGCGGGACGAACAAACCTTGGAGATTTGCTGAGCAGGAATGTGAAGGGATTCGGAATAAGAACTTCGAAAGACGGGTCCCGCTATTACAGTATTCATACCATGGCGGTCCATCTCATTATTGACGGTATTGATACCGGATTTTTCTTTCCAGGCGGGATGTCTTTCTATGACTTTCTCAAACAATACTTCGATTATTATGATGCGGAGGAAATCAAAGGAATAGAGGTGATGACAAGCGGCAGGTACCAAATGTCTTATACCAGCCGGTTCCTCAGCCCTATGGCAACTCCCTGGGATCACGCCTTCATAGAGGTGACTACACGCGGAGGAAAGGGGCCATTTTTAAAGAAAGCCGTTGGAACCTACTTGTACAAGCCTATTCCGTTTACTACCCCCCGGTTTTTTTATTCCCCTAAATACACCCCTGGAAGTATTCCGGACGGAACCGACATTCGCCCGACTATTTACTGGAATCCCGATATCATTACCGATAAGCAGGGAGAAGCGATGATCAGCTTTTTTACATCTGATAATCCAGGTACTTATTCCGTTATCATTGAAGGGACAGACTTAGCCGGAGCCATTGGTGCAGGCATGACAAGAATTGTTGTTAAGAAGTAAGTCCGGTTCGGTTAAGCTTTAAGCATATTCCAGTGTCCTGAGAATGTCAATATTTTTCTTTTTGACTTTTTATGTAAAAAAGTCACTATTCTTGCAGGGATTTAAAATCTGT
>JBQGEO010000528.1:0-11780 GCA_052039655.1 Pararcticibacter sp. | reverse complement strand
TTAATTTCTTCCATGTTCTTTGCCAGCAGTTCGAGGCTCTGGGAGAACGCAATCTTACACCCTTTTGCACAGCAAATATGGTAAGTAGCAGTGCGCTCGAAAACATGTGAAAGAGGGAGGAACGATAAAAAGAGCTCCTCTGTATTTACTATAGTGATCTGCTCCAGGGAGGCCCTTACATTCTCAGTGAAGTTCGCATGCGTGAGCATTACACCCTTGGGAATACCGGTAGTGCCCGAAGTATAGATAAGGGCTGAGAGATCAGACGACAGTACGGCTTCTCTGCAGGCATTAATCTCATTCCTGTGAGAAGGAAGGCTCTTTCTGCCTTCTTCTAAAAGAGCAGAAAATCCGATTATCCCTGCATTGAGCGGCTGGCTATCAAGATGCTTCTCGTAACCCTCGAAAGCCGGGATTATCCGCTCGAGTGATGGACAATTGTTGGCGATTTTTAATATCTTCCTGAGAAGAAAAGGGGTGCCGACCAGGATGGTTCTTACCTCTGCATCATTTAAAATATATTCAATTTCGTGTTCTGCAAGTGTGGGGTAAACGGATACGTTTACTCCGCCTATTTGCTGAAGGCCCTGGTCGTAGAAAATATACTGGGGAGAGTTTTCTATGATGAATCCCAGACGGTCTCCTTTCCTGATCCCCATGTCAAGAAGATAACTTGAAATGGCGTCAGCATTATCGAGCGTTTCTTTATAGCTGATCTCTTTCCATTCATTTCCCTGTTTATGTAACAGGAAGGTTTTTGTTTCCGGATGAATGTTCTTAACGACGTTACGTAGTAATTTAGGAACTGTGTTGAATTCGTTCTTCAAATTCATTTATCGGTTATTTGTTTGAACAACAATATACATAATCTATACCACAAAAAAAGGGGCTGAGGCCCCTTTTTTTGCAAAGATATCAATAAGAAGTGATATATGAGATATTAGAAATGAGATTGAAAGGCCGAAAACGGGGCCACAATAGTTGCACAGAGAAATTATTCAGGGATCAGGATAAGCTGTGCCCTGAATGATTTCTCTAATGGGCTGGTTATACCGAGAAGCTTTCGCCACAGGCGCAGGTGCGGCTTGCATTGGGATTATTGAAATTGAACCCCTTACCGTTAATGCCATCCGTGAAGTCTAGTTCAGTACCGGCCAGGTATAAGAATGATTTTATATCGAGGGCTATGCGTATTCCTTTGTCTTCAAAAAACTGATCGCCCGGTTTTTCCTGATTATCAAAATCGAGTTTGTATGATAGCCCTGAGCATCCGCCGCTCTCTACTGATACCCGCAGAAAATAAGAGTTGTCGTAGCTGTTTTCGCTGATCAGGGTATTAATTTTATTTTGAGCCCTGTCTGTTATTGTTATCATAGTGTTTACTTTTCAGAATAAAATAACGATTTCTTTTTTACTATATTTTTAAACTGCCGTTTTGACTGAATTATGTTCAGCCGGGAATTGAGCACGAGCCTGATATACGGCCTGTACTGCCTGTTCTGATGCAAAATCAATTTCTTCTTCCGTCGTAAATCTGCCCAGGCTAAATCTTATCGAAGAGTGTGCCAGATAATCGGAAACTCCCATTCCCTTTAGCACGTGGGATGGTTCGGGAGATGCAGATGTGCAGGCAGAGCCTGAAGATACCGCCAGGTTTTTCATCGTCATCAGGAGGCGTTGCCCCTCTGCGTTCCGGAATGCGATGTTGCTGACGTTGGGCAGCCGGGATTTTGTGCTGCCATTAATATAAGCTTCTCCTGTACTGAGAAGGGCATTTTCCAGTTTATCTCTGAGGGCTGAAATCCGCCCGGACTCCTGGTCCATATTCCTGATACAAAGCTCGCAGGCTTTGCCCAATCCCACTATTCCGGGGATGTTGAGGGTGCCGGAGCGCATTTGTCTTTCATGCCCACCGCCATCTATCTGTGCCGTGATCCTGACTCTGGGATTTTTCCTTCGCACATATAGTGCTCCGGCTCCCTTGGGGCCATACATCTTATGAGCAGAAAGGGCGAGCAGATCAATTCCTTCATTCTCTACGTTTACCGGGATTTTGCCGGCGGCCTGGGTGGCATCAGTGAAGAATATCGCTCCGGCTTCATGGGTGATGGCCGCAAGTTGCTTAACAGGCTGAATGACGCCAGTTTCGTTATTGGCGTACATGATAGCGACAAGTATGGTTTCCGGGGTGATAACGTTTTTTAATTCCCGCGGATCAATGAGCCCATCCGGCATTACCGGCAGATAGCTGATCCGGGCCCCCTGGCTTTCGAGGTGTTTGCATGTGTCGAGAACGGCCTTGTGTTCAGTCACGCATGTAATAATATGGTTCCCCTTTGTGCGGTATGCTTCAAATACACCTTTTATTGCCAGGTTTATTGATTCTGTCGCCCCTGAAGTAAATACGATTTCGGCGGCTGTTGCTCCGATCAGTTCTGCAACCTTTTCTCTTGCCATACCGGCCGCCTCTTCTGCAATCCAGCCATACAGATGATTCTTGCTTGCAGCATTCCCGAATTTTTGTGTAAAATACGGTAACATAGCCTCAAGCACCTCCGGATCAACCGGCGTTGTTGCATTGTTGTCTAAATAAACCGGGAGATTCATATCTTTATTCACAAAAATCTTTTGCTGCTCTGCAAAGATACGTAAAACTCTATGTTGCGCTTAGGCGGGCTTGAGCCCAGAAGGGTTTTTCGGCAAATATGACTAAAATGTGATCCTGCTCATTTTTGTGTGCCGTGCTGACAATGAAGGGAATTGCGGCGTATCTATTGCAGCCAGTAATACGATAGTTTTTAAAAATGATTTTGAATTTTCAAAAATTACTCTCATATTTGCGCCTTTGAAAAGTTTTAGATCATGAAGGCCGATTTGCATCCAAAGAATTATAGATTAGTTGTTTTTAAGGATATGTCTAACGACTATTCTTTCATTACCAAGTCTTGTATTGACACCAAAGAATCCATTAAATGGGAAGATGGTAATGAATATCCACTTGTAAAACTCGAAATTTCTCATACTTCACATCCGTTCTATACAGGCAAGATGAAGTTAGTTGACACTGCAGGACGTATTGATAAGTTCCGTAGCCGTTACGCTAAGAAGTAATAAAAAAATATATAAATATTGTGAAAGTCCCGGTGAACAGCCGGGACTTTTTTTATTTTTGCCCCAAATGACCATTATCCTGTTTGATGATTCAGCGCGTGAAAGCTTGTTGCCTTTAACATTCACACGCCCTGTAGCTGCTCTGAGAATCGGAATTCTTACTATTGCCGAGAAGTGGGCAAAGTACCTGAAAAGTGATGTTGCTTATCTTACAGCACCGTACCTTCAGGAAAAATTCAGTTTTAATACCAGTAACGATAATTTGTTTGTCAACGGGTCTGTGTGCCCTGACGACATCCTTCTTGAAGCAATCGATAAACTTGCTGAAGGAGAAGCCCTGTTCCGGGAAGATATTTTGATTGCAGCCCGTTTAAATAGTGCCGGCGCGAAGGAATTTAATTCTTCTTTAAGCCGTCTGAAAAGTATTCCGTACATGCCGGAAATAACGAGGATCGTTTATCCGGAACATATTTTTCTTCTCAATGATATCGAAATAACGAGAGATTTTAAACTCCTTACTGCCGGACGTACATCGGCCAGGCTGAGTTCTACCAACACGATATTGGGAGACAACATCTTTGCAGAAGAGGGGGCGTCGGCTGAATGCAGCGTGTTTAATACTCGTCAGGGACCCGTTTATCTTGGGAAGAATAGTGAAGTATGGGAAGGATGCCTGATCCGGGGTTCTTTTGCCCTTTGTGAAAATTCGCAGGTGAAAATGGGCGCTAAGATTTATCCTAAAGCGACGATAGGCCCTTATTGCAGGGTGGGAGGAGAGATTAATAACTCGGTTATTATGGGATATTCATCCAAAGGTCATGAAGGTTATCTGGGTAATTCTGTGATAGGGGAGTGGTGTAATATGGGGGCCGACAGTAATAATTCTAATCTGAAGAATAGTTACGCTGAGGTGAAACTCTGGAATTATGATTCGGCAGCAATGAGAAATACAGGACTTCAGTTTTGCGGGCTGGTCATGGGTGATCACTCGAAGTGCGGAATCAATACGATGTTTAATACGGGTACGGTGGCAGGAGTGAGCGCTAATATTTTTGGACCCGGTTTTCCTGCTAACTTTATACCGGATTTCTCATGGGGCGGGCAGCAAAAAATGGAAGAGTACAGGTTTGACAAGGCGATGGAGACCATTGAAAGGGTATATGCCAGGAGAAACAGAATATTTGATGAAGCTGAAAAACAAATCCTCAGGAAAGTTTTTGATCTAACTAAACAATATAGAAATTTTAACAATTAAACGATGAGAAAAAAAATAGTAGCCGGTAACTGGAAAATGAATATGGACTATACCTCAGGGGTAAGTCTGTTTTCAGAGATCATTAATATGGTAAAAGATGAGGTGAGAGGTGATCAGGAAGTAATTGTATGTCCACCATTCGTTCATCTTCACAGCCTTGTTCAGCTTGCAAACCAACATGCTAAGATCAGCATCGGTGCGCAAAACTGTCATCAGGCAGATGCCGGTGCTTATACAGGCGAGATTTCAGCCACGATGATTAAATCCATTGGCAGCGAATATGTTATTCTTGGACATTCAGAACGCCGCCAGTACTTTGCTGAAAGCAATGAATTGCTTGCAAAGAAAACGGATGTGGTGCTTAAAAATGGTCTGAAGCCGATTTTTTGTATCGGTGAAACACTAGAGGAGCGTAACAGCAACATTCATTTCGATGTGATAAAGACGCAGCTTGCTGAAGGTGTATTTCATCTTACAGCAGAGGAATTTGCAAATGTGGTGTTAGCTTATGAACCTGTTTGGGCAATCGGAACAGGTGTTACTGCTTCACCTGAGCAGGCTCAGGAAGTTCATGCGTTTATTCGTAAGGAAATAGAAAGCCGTTACGGGGATGCCATTGCAGATAATACCACTATCCTTTACGGAGGAAGCTGTAATCCTGGGAATGCTCCTGAACTTTTCTCTCAAAAGGATATTGACGGAGGCCTGATTGGAGGTGCATCTCTTAAATCCCGCGATTTTACAGAAATAGTAAAAGTATTTAATAAATAGAGTTGGATTATTTTGAATTTAGTTTCAGGGTAGACGCTCAGGAGGATTTTTATAAAGACCTGCTTCTGAACGCTGTTTCAGAAGCAGGTTTCGATACCTTTGAGGATACTCCTGATGGCTTTAATGCCTATATTTCGTCGGAAAGCTATGACGAACTGACTCTTCGGCAGCATCTGAAGCCTTTTGAAGAGATGTTCAGTTTTAGTTATCATTTTACATTTATTCCTCAGAAAAACTGGAATGAGGTATGGGAGAGTAACTTTGAGCCGATCGTCATCAGCGACCGGTGTTATATCCGCGCTACCTTTCATGCACCCCATCCTGAATATCCTTATGAAATTGTCATAGACCCGAAGATGTCTTTCGGGACGGGGCATCATCAGACGACTTCCATGATGATGGAATTTATGCTGGAAGAGGACATGACCGGTAAAAAAGTTCTTGATATGGGATGCGGCACAGGTATTCTTGCTATCCTGGCTGTAAAGCTCGGTGCTTCAGGGGTAACAGCGATTGATTTTGATCCGGTGTGCTATGAAAGCACTAAAGAGAATTCTGTGCTGAACCATACGTCGGAAATACAGGTTTTCTGCGGATCAGCTGATGCTATTCCGGATATAAAAACAGATGTTATTTTTGCCAATATAAACCGGAACATCCTCCTGGAGCAGATTTACAGGTATGCTGAAATCCTGAACACAGGAGGCGCTTTGTATTTAAGTGGTTTTTACGAGGCTGACTGTCCCCTGCTCCTGGAAGAAGCTGCGAAATATTCCCTGGAGTATACATCACAGAAGAAATGTGATAACTGGGTCGCACTGAAACTTTTAAAGAAGCAGGCTGTTTAATATTAGAAAAAAATTCTTTTTGATTTAACCTAAAATGCGGATACATTTTATTGCTATCGGTGGAAGTGCCATGCACAATTTAGCGATAGCGCTGAAACAAAAGGGTCACGATGTCTCGGGATCAGACGATGCTATTTATGAGCCCTCCAGGTCACGCCTGGCAAAATATGATATTCTGCCCGAAAAGATGGGCTGGTATCCCGAAAACATTACAGCAGATATAGAAGCTGTTATACTTGGAATGCATGCCAGAGGTGATAACCCTGAGCTTTTAAGAGCCCGGGAGGCCGGACTGAAGATTTACTCTTATCCCGAATATATATACGAGCAGTCGAAGGATAAAACCCGTGTAGTGATAGGGGGCAGCCATGGCAAGACCACCATTACATCTATGATCCTTCATGTGCTGAAAGAAAGCGGTAAGGAATTTGACTATCTGGTGGGAGCGCAGCTTGAAGGATTCGAAACGATGGTGAAGCTGTCTGATGCCGGCGTTATTATTATAGAGGGAGACGAGTATCTGACCTCTCCGATCGACCGAAGGCCGAAGTTTCATGTTTACCAGGCAAACATTGGTGTAATAAGCGGTATTGCATGGGATCATATTAATGTCTTTCCGACGTTTGACAACTATGTTGAGCAGTTTAAAATTTTTCTTCAGACGATTATTCCGGGAGGAACGATCATTTATAATCAGGATGACTGGATTGTGAACAAAATTGTACAGGAATCAGGTGCAAGTGTAGCAAAAATAGGATACTCGTCTACCCCATATTCCGTTTCTGAGGGCATAACAATCCTTCATGTGGGAGAAAAGAACATTCCTATTCTTGTTTTCGGTAAGCATAATCTGTATAATATTGAGGCCGCCCATGGCGTTTGTTCTAAACTGGGCGTCAGCGATGCAGAGTTCTATTCTGCCATTTCGTCTTTTAAAGGAGCGGCAAAGCGCCTGGAACTGTTAGGGAAAAATGCGGATACCGTGGTGTATAAGGATTTCGCTCATTCGCCTTCCAAGCTTAAGGCGACTATTGATGCGGTTAAAGAGCAATTTCCTGATAGAGAGCTTGTTGCTGTGATTGAGCTGCATACTTTCAGCAGCTTGAACCGCGACTTTCTGAATGAATATAAGGGGAGTATGGATCCTGCTGATGTGCCCGTTGTTTTTATCAGTAAGGAAACTTTTGAGCAAAAAAAGATGGACGCTTACGGCGAACATGAAGTTAAAGAAGCATTTGGTAACAGCCAGTTAAATTTTTTCAACAATAATGAAATATTGGTCAAATTTTTGAGTTCTATTAATTATAAAGGGAAAAATTTGCTTCTCATGAGTTCAGGCAATTTCGGTGGGATGGACCTGAATGTGATGGCAGATACTGCCCTGGGTAAAGGAGGATAAA
Source organism: Pararcticibacter sp. (assembly GCA_052039655.1). Taxonomy (GTDB): domain Bacteria; phylum Bacteroidota; class Bacteroidia; order Sphingobacteriales; family Sphingobacteriaceae; genus Arcticibacter. The sequence continues at coordinate 4,395 of JBQGEO010000528.1, read as the reverse complement.
CAAGGAATGAAAACTTTAGGCAAAAAGATAAGGCTTTTGCGGCACCAAAAAGGTTGGAGCCAGGAGGATGTAGCAAAGAGGTTAGATATTTCTATCCCTGCGTTTTCAAAGATTGAAACCGGAATTACAGATATTAACCTTTCGCGTTTAGAACAGATCTCTAAGCTTTTTGATATGACCGTAGTACAACTACTAACTTATAACGATACTGAGCAGCAGGAGAAGTATATCACCGAACTCGAGACGATATCCAAACGATTGCAGGAAAGAGAATCGGAGGTGATTCAGTTGCAGAAAAAGATTATAGATCTTTTTGAAGAAATCAGGCGTTCGAAACTGCTCGCTTAAAGATGCCGCCGGACCTTTTCCGGAGCATCTCTTTATTGATTGAACATCTTCCTGAGTGTAACATGTTTTTTCCCGAATACGGCTCCGGTAGCTTCATGTATGGCGAGCATCTTATCATTAAAGTCACCAACCCAGGAAAGCTCAAGTTCTTTGTACTGATTTAAAGGCAGGACATATTCTTTGAGTTTGATGAACATAGCCGACTCAAGACCGTGCTTCTGATATGCCTTTTTTGTTCCCATTACAATCGCTCTCATTCTTGAGACCCCCTTCCACCTGTAGTAAACGAATTTGAGTTTCTCTACTAAACCAAGTTTTCCGTTAAATTTTTTGATGATCTGATTGGCGTCGGGAAGGATAATGACGAAAGACGCAGGCTCGCCGTTTATATAGGAGAACCAGATTAAGTTTTCGTCCATTATCGCCTTCATCTTGTGGAAGGATTCCGTTATAGTTGCTTTGTTTATGGGAACGAAGTTCTCGAAATTACTCCATGCGTCGTTGTAGATTTCCATAAAGTCAGCGGCGAACTTATCAATCTCTTTTACCCGGAGGTGTTCGAACGTATAGCCCGGTTTCTTAATTACCCATTCTGCAATTTTAGTAAACCGTGCCGGGAAGGGCTTATTGACATCGAGGTGGTTCGTGATCTGTTCATACAAGGGAACAAAACCGTATTTTTCAAAGAGTGTTTTGTAATAGGGAGGATGATAATTCATGCCATAAGAGGGGTGGGTAAATCCTTCCACCAGGAGTCCCCAAAATGCATCATTTTCTCCAAAGTTAATGGGGCCGTCCATGCCGGTCATGCCATGGGACTGCAGCCATGCTTTGGCAGTATCAAAAAGGGCATCTGCGGCGTTCTGATCGTTTATGCATTCAAAAAAACCGATTCCTCCCACAGGGGCAGGAGCAGATGTCGTTTTTTCATAGTTAACAAAGGCTGCTATGCGACCAGTCAATTTTCCAGACGGATCTTTGGAAATCCATCTGGTTATAATGCCGTGACGGTGAAAATTGTTCTTTTCAGGATCGAAGATAGCTTCTATATCACTGTCAAGCGGGCACACCCATACCGTATCGTTTCTATATATTTCTCTCGCAACATCTAAAAACTCTTTAATAGATTTCTTGCCCCTTACTTCTGTAATCGCCATAAAATAATACTAAAGATGCAGTTATATATTAATTCCCGCATCCTGTATAACGTACTCCCCTCTGTATGATAGTTGTAATAAAAAAGCATTCAGTTAACTGAATGCTTCAGGACTTATTTTAAGATTTAATAATCGTCGTCTTCGTCATACTCATTAAAATCATTAAACCCCTGAAAATCTTCAAGCGGTTCATCAAAATCATCATCTTCATCATTAAAGCGGCTTTTCGTTTTTGAATCCGCAGGCTTAATGTTTGAACTTTTAGCGCCGCTTACTGTGCTCTTACTCGTTCCAGACTTCTTTTTTGGCGTTTTCATTGTTAAATAAAGTATTCGGTTAAGCGTTCTAAAAATAATAAGAAATTAATATTCAGTGTTATTTTATTTTTTTGTTGTTTCAAAAATAAAAGAAAATAGATATGCCCGAAGCGCCCTGTTGAAAATTATTCCGTCTTTTCGCCGATTTCGTTTTCATCAGTAGCAAAGTCTTTCAGCTGAGGCAATTCTGAGTTGTTCCTGATTCCGAAATAATCCATGAACAAGGAGCTGGTTCCATACAAGAGGGGCTTGCCGATGCCATCGGATTTGCCGGTGATGGCGATCAATTCCTTTTCGAGTAATTTCTGAATAGTATAGTCGCAGCTTACGCCCCTTATTTGTTCTATTTCAAGCTTGGTTACAGGCTGTCTGTAGGCAATAATAGCCAATGTTTCGAGGGCCGCCTGGCTTAATTTTTTCTTTGAACGCTGTATCTGCAACTGGTGTACTAACTGGTAATAGTCAGCCCTGGTAAGGAACTGATATCCTCCGTTAATCTCCAGCAGCCCTATTGCAAATCCGCCGCTTTCATATTTAGCCTGAATGGCCGTTACATGTTCTTTAATTTCCTCCTCACTGATTTCCTCTCCCGATACAGCCATTATAACTGCCTGTATCTCCTTGACAGATACGCTTTGCTCTGATGCAAAAATGAGGGCTTCGATATTTAATCTGATATTCTCCACTTTAGGGCGGCAAATCTAATGGAAAAATCATTGCCGGGAAAGGCTTGTAAACAAAAAAGCGGTGAAACTTTTGGGAAGCTCCAGCCGCTAAACACACACTTAGATAAAAATATTTTTGATCCTTAAAAATTCAGAATATATATACAATATTAACGTAAGGGACAATAATTGAAGAATGTTTTGAGTGTCCGGTTGTTCTTAGTTAGTAAACGGTTGAAGTGGGAGAGAAATACTCACTTCGGTACCCCCTAAGGATAATTGCTTTACTTCGACTTTAATCAAACGCTTTTTAAACTTGTTGATCAGTTCAACCCGTTGCATGGTAAGCTGCATGCCCCTGCTGATGTGGTCGCCCTTTTTAAACAACCTGGAATTGTCAATGCCAATTCCATCATCGGTGATAACAATGAGCAGGTATTCGTCAGATTTTCGTATTTCAATAAGAATATTTCCGTCATCATCTTTCGGCATAATGCCATGCCAGATTGCATTTTCTACATAGGGTTGCAGGAGCATAGAGGGAAGGTAAGTCGACTGGAGGTCTATCTCTTCGTCCACCCTGATGGTATATTTCATCTTATCTCCAAACCTTAATTTCTCAAGCGAGAGATAAAGGTTGAGGTAATTTATCTCTTCTTCAATACTGATATAGCTTTTATTGCATATTTCAATGTTTTTCCTGATTAATCGCGCAAAGCCGGTAAGAGCCTGATTCGCCATCGTGCGGTCTTTCGTGTTGATGAAATACTGGATGGAGTTCATTACATTAAAGATAAAATGAGGATTCATCATCGCTTGTAATGCCTGTTGTTCGAGGGATATGATTTTCGTTTTGGTAATCAATCTTTTCTTTTCTTCGGCCTGTTTGGTCTTGAAATAATTCTTAATCACAAAGAATAAGCCAATTACTGATGTTCCTATTGCCATTAAGATGAACCACCATGTTCTCCAGAAAGGAGGCCTGATTGTAAAGTTCATTTTAATTGGTTCACTCCAGGGAGTGTTTAAGCTTTTTCCTTTGATCTCCAGGTGATAGTCGCCCGGCTCAAGTGATCCGAATTCCAGAGTGCCCGATTGTGTTTCGTTCCAGCGGGAGCTGTGGCGCAAACGGTATCTGTAATGTACAGCCGCCGGATGAGCATAGTCTAAAGCGACAAAGTTGACTGTTATATTGTTTTGCTTATGGGATAAAGAGAAATCTCCGGTATATCTGAAATGCTTTTTATTGATTTCAATGGTCTTCATATATAGAGGAGGAGGCTCCCTTTTCTGATAGCGAGCGGGAGTGAATATGGAAAGTCCGTTATTGGTGGCTATATACGCCGTATCATTTTCAGTATATATATCGTTGATTTCATTGGAGATGAGTCCATCCTCTGTGGTATAACTGACCACGTTTTTCTTACTGAAATCGATCAGGCTCAAACCTTTCCCTGTCACTATCCATGCTTTGTTCTTTTCAATAAAAATTTTCTTGCAGATATTGCTGGGAAGCCCGTTTGCTGTGGTGAACCGCGCTGTCAGTTTATCATTCTGAATCACAGCTACCCCGAACCCGTAGATACTGCAGACGATGGTTTTATCAGGGAGTTCACCAATGTCTGTGACCCTCTGCTTAAGAACAGGAAACTTTTTATACAACTCGGTTATATGGCCATTCCTGTAGTATTGTAATCCTAGAATGTTGGAAAACCATAGCCGGTTTTGCGAATCATAATAAACCTCAAACGCCCGCCGGAGGAAGCAGGGGCGCTTCAGGGAAGAGTCGGGCAGCACAGGCCCGTTTTTACTCCTGACATATACCCCCGAAGCATGGGCGACAGCAAGATCTCCGGTCAGGCTGAAGCTAAACGACTTAATTGCATAGGCTCTATGTGTATCCAGTAT
>JBQGEO010000527.1:0-3185 GCA_052039655.1 Pararcticibacter sp. | reverse complement strand
TCCTGTTGCAGGCGCCTGACATTCTTCTGCTGGATGAGCCGACCAACCACCTGGACTTACCTTCCATCAAGTGGCTCGAAACCTATTTGCAGGCTTTTGACGGCGCTATTGTTATCGTATCGCACGACAGATGGTTTCTTGACCGCGTGGTCAACCGTATTGTCGAATCACGCAAAGGAAAGCTCATCTCCTACGCGGGGAACTACAGCTTTTATATCGAAGAAAAGGGCATGCGAGAGGAGATCCAGCGAAATGAGTACAAAAACCAGCAACAGAAAATAAAACAGGAAGAGCGTCTTATCGAACGGTTCAGGGCAAAGGCAAGTAAAGCCAAATTTGCGCAGTCAAGAATAAAGATGCTGGAGAGAATGGACAGGGTGGATGATGTAGATGATGACAATCCATCTGTTAACTTCAGCTTCAAATTCAGCAAACAATCCGGACGTCACGTCATTCGCCTGGAAGACGTCAGCAAGTCGTACCCCGCTATAAAGATTTTGGAGCATGCCAGCGCTATCATTGAGAAAGGTGATAAGATTGCGCTTATCGGAGCTAACGGAAGGGGAAAATCAACACTGCTCAGGATCATTGCCGGAACGGAGCAGTTCGACGGGGAGTGTATAACGGGACATAATGTCACTGAAACCTTCTTTGCACAGCATCAGCTTGAGTCGCTCCATCTCGACAATGAAGTGCTGCAGGAGCTTCAGTCTTTTGCGCCCAAGCACACTGAAACAGAACTAAGATCTATTCTTGGAAGTTTCCTTTTCACGGGTGACGATGTATTTAAAAAGATCAGGGTTCTTTCGGGAGGCGAGAAATCAAGAGTGGCGCTGGCAAAAGCACTGACAGCCGACGCCAACTTCCTTATACTCGATGAGCCGACCAACCACCTCGACATCCAGTCTGTCAATATATTGATCCAGGCACTTAACCAGTTTGAGGGAACATTCATCGTGGTATCGCACGACCGCTATCTTTTGGATAATGTCGCGAATAAGATCTGGTTTATTGAAGATCAGAAGATAAAAGAATATCCCGGCACTTATGCAGAGTACGAAGAATGGCAGGCTAAACGTGCTGTATCTGCTCCGAAAGAGGCTCCGGCACAACAGAAGAAAGAAGAAAAGCCGGCTCCCAAACCACAGGCTCAGCAGGACGATAAGAGCAAACAGCTAAAGAAACTCAACCAGACACTTCAGCAGCTCGAGGATAAAATCTCGCAACTGGAAAAGGAAATCAAGGATGCAGAACTGGAATTGAGTAAAGAAGAAATATACCAGGACCAGGCTAAGCTTAAAAGTGCCAATGAGCGGTACCAAAAAGCCAAAACTGAATTGCAAACCAGCCAGGCAGACTGGGAGGGCCTCGCAGAGCAAATCATGGAGATTGAAGGCAGCTAACATTCGCATGTATCTATGAAAACTTCCTTTTGGTTCATATTAACGTTCACGCTGTTCACTGTGGTAGCAGGTGAAAGCTTTGCGCAAAAAAGAAAAAGGGAGGTGATATCTGCGGCTCCCCGACAGGAACTCCGGTATCAGAATTTTGCCTATATCCCGCAAATCCGGAGTATTGAACTGTATAACAGGGCGAAAGAACAATCTATGCCCGTTATTACTCTCGGGACAAATGACGAACTTTTGCTCTCCTTTGACGACCTGAGAACCGGCACCCGCAATCTCTATTATACTATAGAACATTGCGATGCGTCCTGGAACAGCAGCCGGCTTTCTCCTATCGACTTCCTGGAAAGTTTCACAGAAGACAGGATTAACGATTACCGGCTATCGTTCAACACCTTACAGACGTATACTCACTACGAATTAATTTTCCCTAACCCAACGATAAGACCTAAAATATCAGGAAATTATCTTTTGAAGGTATATGAAGATGGCGATCAGGAGAGGTTACTCCTCACAAAGCGTTTTTTTGTAGTGGCCCCGCTGGTAACTATTTCCGCGGAAGTTGCAGCCTCAGCAAAGGTCCAGAACAGGAACCAGAACCAAAAGATCAACATAGTGATTAACCATGCGGCGCTGAATATTCAGAACCCTTATCTGGATATTCACACAGTTGTCATGCAGAACGGCAGACCTGATAATGCACAGATAGGCGGACGTCCTTCTTTTATCAGGCAGAACCAGGTAGTATATAACGATGTAAACTCGTTCGATTTCCCCGGCGGCAATGAATTCCGCTTTTTTGACATCCGGACCTTCCGTTTGCAGTCCGAGCGGGTAGGAAGCATACAAAAAGATACGGCGAATGTGATACAGCTTCTTCCGGATATCGAAAGGAATCATTCTGCGTACAATTCATCCTACGACGAAAACGGGAGTTTCTATATCAGGAACCTCGATGGCAGGGATAACCGTACGGATGCTGACTATGGTACAGTCAACTTCACTCTGGAAGCGCTTCCCCCATCAGGAGACGGGGCTGCCTACATAACCGGAAAGTTTAACGACTACACTTTAACGGACGAAAATAAGATGATCTATGATTCTGAACGCAACCGCTTCTATGGCAGCATTCTTTTAAAACAGGGTCTTTATGATTATCAGTATGTATGGGCAGCAAATGGAAAGATCGCCGACAGTACCCCATTTGAAGGGTCCTTTTATCAAACAAAGAACACCTATCAGATCTTCTTTTATTACAGGAAGCCCGGTGCAAGGTGGGAAGAGTTAGTGGGATTCAGCGAATTATGATTTAGAGTTGAAAGTCGAAAGTTCAAAGTTTAGAGTTAAAGGTCAGGGCAGTGTGGAATAGTTGAATTTGAATTGTATAATACAATACGAAACCAAACATTGCCGGTAACCCATAGGTTTATTTAAAAAAACAGGATTTATATTAAAGCTGATTGCTGAAAGCCGATTACCGATAGCTAATTGCTAACAGCTAATTGCCAATAGCTAAAAGCTAATAGCTCCCAGCCGATTGCCATAAAACAAAATGCAAATTACATCAAAACCCGCCCGCGAATCGTACACAGTCATGAATGAACTGGTACTCCCTAATGACACGAATCCTCTGCACAATTTAATGGGGGGACGACTACTTCACCTGATGGATATTGCCGCAGCTATTTCCGCTCAGAAACATTCTAATCATATTGTTGTGACAGCTTCTGTTGACAACGTTTCTTTTAAACAACCCGTGAAGTTAGGGGATGTCATTAC
>JBQGEO010000526.1:0-4141 GCA_052039655.1 Pararcticibacter sp. | reverse complement strand
ATTGTAGAGGCTGCTGTAAACGGTGGTGCGCTCATCACAGCAGAACTTGCAAATTCGTATGACCGCGATGTCTTTGCTTTTCCGGGAAGAGTGAATGACCAGTACTCGTCAGGATGTAATTATCTCATTAAAAGTAACCGTGCTCATCTGGTAACCGGAATCCGGGATATTGAATACCTGATGGGGTGGGAGGTAAAGGATGTGTCGCGGAAATCACAGCTAAGCCTGCCTGTAAACCTCACAGAAGACGAAAAGAAAATTACGGACATTCTTGCTGTTAAAGAACGGGTGCCGGCGGATAAACTTCTTGCTGAGACAGGGTTCTCTGCCAGTAAGCTTTCTATGACCTTGTTATCCCTGGAGATGCAGGGGCTTATCGTTTCCCTGCCGGGGAAAGTGTACAGGCTTAATTAGTTTTAAGTGATAAGTTCTAAGTGATAAGTTTTTGGGGGAGGCTAAGTATAGACGGGGGTTACTCGATGGTGCTTTTAGGATAATCATACATTTTCTGGTCTCCGGTCCAGTAGCTGATCATATTCCAGTGATCAAACGGGAATTGTATCAGCATCATCCCGCAGGTTGGGATATTGTAGACGTCGCAGTTGCAGAGGTTGATCGCCAGATTGGTGAGACCGGGGTTATGACCGATCAGCGCGACAAAATTGTATTGATCGTCAAATGAGTTAATGATACTCATGAGAGTGGAGGAGGAAGCTTCGTAGATATCTTTTTCCCGGACAATAGCTGCTTTTTCGAGGCCCAGAACGTCTGCAAAGTATTCTGCGGTGCTGAAGGCTCTTAAAGCCGGGCTCGTTACCAGAAGTTCGGGAACTAGTTTCTGGTTTAATAGCCTCGAAGCCATCTCCGGGGCATTCTTGTTTCCTCTTTTGTTCAGAGGCCTGTCGAAGTCCTTCAGTTCATGATTTGCCCAGTCGGATTTGGCATGACGGATGAGAAGTAATCTTTTCATTGGGTATAAAAAAACAGCCCTTAAAAGGGCTGCACAATTATAAGAATTCTTTAGCTAGAATAAAAAGCCTAATGATACAGTGAAAAGTTTATGTTTGGCAGATGTACCTTCTGAATCATCATTAAGCTTGCCTAAACCTAAGCCATAACCTCCATGGAGGAAAAGGCCGTTGTTTAATTCGTATCCCGTAAGGAAGTTAAATCCGTAATCAAATTTGTTTGCTCCGTGTTTAAAGAGGTCTCTTTCTATTACCTCTGATTGTACCATTCCTTTATATTCTGCTCTTTGGTGTATCTTGTCTTTGTAGCTTATCCCATAAGCGACATAGGGGCCTGCTCCAAACGCGATTTTACCATTGCCTGTATCAAATTTTAGAATAATATTTAATGGCATTTCTACGCAGAGAGCTCTTCGTTCTCTTTTATACGAAATTCTGATAACCTGTTCTTCGGGTGAAGCCTCCATCTCGCCTAAATAAAGCTCTTTTACGGAGTTACGCTCTGCTTTAAACCCTTTTTCAGTGAGCGAAATACCGGGCTGAAAATAAAAAATGTTACTAATTGGAATATCGACAATGCCGCTTATATTATATCCCAGCTTATAGGACGGACTCGGATAAATGTCACTCATTCCTCCTTTAATATTCATACTCGATATATTAACCCCTGCCTTAACACCAAAACGTACCCCTGGACCATACTGTATCTGAGAGTATAAGGCCGAACCTGATAAAAGTAATGCTGTGATAATAAATAATTTTTTCATGTGATAAGGCTTTTAATTCCTCGGGGCGAAGTAAGAAAAAAGGGAGCAGATCTACAATACTTTATATAAAATCTTTCAACTGATCCAGGTCGGTATCGTACATGCATCTGAAGTGTTTCTGAGGGCATTCTGGGTATCCTATTTTTGAACAAGGCCGGCAGGGAAGACCCTTTACTTCAATGATTTTTTGGTGTTCGGCTTTATATGGATACATTCCGAATTCGGGTACCGTGTTTCCCCAGATGGAGACGATCCGCTTATTGAAAGCAGCGGCAATATGCATAAGCCCGGTATCATGGGTAATGATCGTATCTGCCATTTTTACCAGGAAGGCGGATTGGTCGAGGTTAAATTTACCGCAGCCATTAAACACATATTCTCCGGTTCCCCGGCATATCTCTTCTGCTCTTGCGGCATCTTCTTTTCCGCCTAACAATACGATAGGGGCGTTTATTAATTTGCAAGCCGCTATTATTTTTTCCTGCGGCAGTCGTTTGGTTGCATGCTGGCCACCGATCACAAACCCTGTATATTTTTGGTGGGAAGGAGGAAGAAGGCTGGATAGATCGTGTTCTTTTTCAAGAAAATAGTCGAGTCCTTTGCCGTCGTTCTTTACTCCTAAAGGAGCAGCAGTTGCCAGGTACCTGTCGACAATATGCAACGCGGGCATCCTGTTGACTTTAAAATTAACCAGCAGCCATTTCTCTATATTAAGCTTAGCAAAAGAGGACGATTTTACTCCCAGCCGCATCTTCAGTCTCAAGGTTCGAAGGTTTTTATGCAGATCAATGACATAGTCGAACTGTTCTGCTCTCAGTTCCCTTCCTGTAGTATTCAGATCTCCCTTGAACAGATGAAGCTTATCTATATAAGGGTTATTGCGGAGAACAGACTCAAAAGATGCTTTGGTTAGAAAATGCACTTCAGCGCCTTTAACCTGCTGTTTGATGCAGCGGATTACGGGGGTTGTGAGGACAATGTCGCCTATTGAGCTTAAACGTATGATCAGTATTTTCAAGACCTGGCTGGTTTCTTTTGTTTAAAGAATGCTTCTATTTCATCCTTGCTAAAAGTATTCAAACAACGATTAGAAGAGACGCCCCCTTTGCGGGCTGTCAGTACTCCAAAATGCATGTCGCGGAAGCTCTTGTTACTGTGAGCATCCGGGTTAACTGACAGCATCACTCCTTTTTCAAGTGCGTACTGATGCCAGCGCCAGTCAAGATCAAGCCTTAAAGGATTGGAGTTTATTTCGATTACGACCCCATTTGCGGCACACGCATCAATTACTTTTTTAAAGTCTACCGGATACCCTTTTCGTGCGAGCAGCATCCGGCCGGTAGGGTGCCCCAGGATCGTTGTGAACGGATTTTCAATGGCAGCAATGAGCCTGGCCGTTGCTTTTTCTTCCGCCATTTTAAAGACAGAATGGATGGATGCGACTATAAAATCGAAGGTGGAGAGGATCTCCGCCGGGTAGTCCAGCGATCCGTCGAAAAGAATATCCGATTCGATCCCTTTGAATATTTTAAAGGGGGCGAATTTTTGATTGATCTGGTCTATCTCCCTGTGCTGCGCCAGAACACGTTCTTCACTGAGTCCCTTTGCATAAAAAGCAGATTTGGAATGGTCGCAAATCCCCAGATACTCCAGATGAAGTTCATCGCGGCAGTACAGGGCCATTTCTTCCAGCGTATTTACCCCGTCACTCCAGGTACTATGATTATGGAGTGAGCCTTTCAAGTCTGTATATTCAAGTAATGCAGGAAGTTTATCCGCTTCCGCCAGCTTAATCTCATTCAGCCCTTCCCTCAGTTCAGGTTCAATGAACGGAAGTCCCGCACGCGCATAGAGCTGGATTTCATCTCCTGCCAGGAAGGTGTCTCCTGCCAGGCGCTCTTTCACCATGTTAACATGCTCTTCCGATCCGGTCCGTTCAAACAGTTCCGATGCAAATCTTTCTTCCGGGCAGAATTGCAATTCTACTTTCACCCCGGCATTTGTGGTAAGGCTGATCGTGTCTTCTTTCCTGGTTATTTCACTAATATCATTCAGTGACTCTATGTGTAAACCGATGTCGTCACTGAGATTTTTTCCGATGAGAAACTCTACTTTGGTAAGCACTTCACATCTGCGGCGGAAAGCTCCGCTGAAGGATACAGGGGTACCCGGTAAGCTTTTCCGGAGCGTATCCAGCAGGATATTTGCCATTGGTTCAATATGAGCATAAAGAAAATGCCCTTCATTTGCCATCTTGAATTCTATGGCTTTTTTTATTTCTTCCTGGGTTTTCAGCCCAAAGCCTTTCGCTTCAATAAGACGATTCTCATTGCATGCGTAAAGGAGTTCACCGGCGCTTTCTATTCCCAGTTCTTTCCATATTACCAGCACTTTCTTAGGGCCGAG
>JBQGEO010000525.1:0-3804 GCA_052039655.1 Pararcticibacter sp. | reverse complement strand
TCAGCCGATCCAGCCGCGCAGTTTCTCATTCTTTCCTATTTTAAAATCGTTCACTCTGCTGGTAATCAGGGCATGTCCGTTTATCTCCTCTAACTGATCGGAATAGTACATATTGAACGACGGTCCTGCAAAGATGGAAAGAAATTTGTTCAGCCTGAATGTAAAATTGCTGTTAACCCGCGTCAGGTCATTTGTATAGTCCCAGCTTCCCTGGTATATATACAATTTAATCAACTCAGGATCAACACACAACTGTTTATAAAGGTTTATTCTTTTTCCAAAACCGAATCCAAAGTAATCATAGCCGCCCTGAAGCACGGTATAAAATTTCTTCGTTCCTGTACGTAATTCCAGATTTCTCCATCCAAGTTCGTTGGATGAGACAGATACACTATGAAGCCCGTTCTTCAGAACAATATTGATCAGTCCTATAGTTGCTCCTGACAAAGTATCGGCTACATTAATCACCCCAAACTGAAGCCCGCGCTGATGGTTAGCGATGTTAACCACTCCAGCCTGAACTCCGCTCTGACCTTTAGCTACGTTAACCGTTCCTATCTGTGTCCCACGCGTACTGCCTCCTGTAAAGTTTACAAGGCCCGCAGCCTGTAATCCGGATATGTTTTTGATATTGAAGTTAACCAGTCCGGCTATTTGAAGTCCGGCTGCATTCTTTGTCACCACATTCATAAGTCCGGCGATCTGAAGACCTGAAACCGATCCATTTGTCAGATTGGCCAGACCTGCGACCTGGAGGCCATTCAAGGAATCAAGCACGGAATTTATCAGTCCAGCCGCCTGAACGCCTGAAAACGATCCGCGGACAAAGTTTGCCAGTCCGGCAGCTTCCATACCATTTACAGACCCCAGTACACCATTAAAAAGACCTCCTGCCTGGAGGCCGGTAACTGAAGTACCCACCATATTGAACAAGCCTCCTGCCTGCACTCCTTTGACGTGCTTCTTATTGATATTAAACCATCCCCCTGCTTCAACCCCCTCTACCCCGGCGGTATACCCGCCAAATACGTTTAAAGACACCTTGTTAATTACCTGGCCGCTTAATACACCGTGAGAGCTTAATCCGGGGGTGATCGAAACCTGAACAGGACTCTCGGCGATAAAGCCGGGAACATTCAGGTCCTGGATCTTTTGTTTATAAGACACCAGCAACCGGCCTATAGCGGTTCTCTGGGCAACAGAACTACTGTCGGTGCTATAATAGAATTCATCATCTACCAGATTTGAAGGGTTGACATCTACCGGCGAAAGGATTACAATAGTAGTATCCTTGTAAAGCTCTTTACTGGCAGTCAGGGCAATAACCGGCGAGTGAGTTCTTATTCTCAACTCAAATGATCCATCTTCATCTGTTAATGAAGAACGCAGCAGCTTACGTTCGTACACACTGGCCTTACCGATCCTCCCGCCGGTACGCTCGTCCACCACATATCCTTTAATCTCGTATACCCGTTTATTAGCCTTAACTTTGTCGGTAACAAGGGCCAGCCTGTGGGGTGCATAACGCAGAATGATATATCCCGAAGTCTCTTTGTACTCAAAACGATCGCTGAGCAACTGGTCGAGCACCTCCCTTACGGTTAAATTGCTTACCTGGACCGACACGATACTGTCGCGGGGAATGACCTGGCTGTCATAAGAGAAATAGAATCCGCATTTCTGCCCTATCCTGTCGAGGATATTTTCAAGACGAAGATGATCGGCCTGGACCGAAATCCTCTTATTCAGCAGTCCCTGTGAATACAGTTCAGAGAGAGAACAACAGAATACTATTAAAATAAGGAAAACCCGCAGACCTTTTCCCTGTACCTTTTGCATGCTCTCTACTTGAATAAAATCAGATGACCCTGCTGTTCTATTTTTATATGATATGTGTCTCTGAGCACATCTAATATCGTCTGCAAGGGCCTTTCCTGGAATGTAGTATTGATATTTACTTTTTCCAGTTCCCTGTTTGCAATTCTGATTTCTGTATTATACACGTTATTTATAGCTTCAATCAGTTCGGGCAGCGGAGTATTACGGCACACAAACGTTTTATTCGTATATGCATCGTAGACGGTGCTTGTATTAATGCCTTTGTAAAAAGAGGCATCTTCCTGTGCGACTACCCTCTCTCCCCGCTTTACTTCTACCTTGTCATGTCCGCGGGAAACCTGTACGACGCCGGTCTTCACAATTATCTCCGTTTTCCCATTCCTGCTTTTGACATTAAAAGACGTACCAACCACTGTAACTGTTACATCATTCACCTCAATAATAAACGGTTTATTGCTATCAGGAGTCACATCAAAGAAAACTTCCCCTTCCATCTTCACGTTCCTGCTGCCGGCAAAACGTGAAGGATATCCGAGTTTACTGTTCCGGTTGAGGGTAATAACAGTCCCGTCGGGCAGGGTATCCGTAACGGTATGCCCGGTACTTTGTACCTGGACAATTCTAGCTTCCCGGGTGTTCAGGAAAACTGAAACCGCAACAGCCCCGGCGATGCAGAGCAGCAATACGGTCGCAGCAATACGCAACCAGGGCGAAAGGAGACGAACCTTCGGCTTCGTTTCAGGTTTCCGGATAACTTTTTCACGAAACCTGTCCCACGCTGCATTTTCGTCTGCATCACTTGTTACCGCCAATGCTTCACTTTCCTGCCAGATAGTTTGGAAGTGGCCGAAGTAACGCTTGTTTTCCTCGTTTTCACGAAGCCATACCTCTACCATTTCCTTCTCTCCTGTGCTGGCTTCTCCGGCAAGATATTTTACCAGGATATCATCGTTCATATCAAATCCTCTTTCCATTTCAAAACCTCCAGAATAAAAGCAGAAAAACAGGAAGGAATTCGACAAGCTTAAGACGCATCAGCTTAAGCGCTTTTCCCATCTGGTTTTCCACTGTCTTCACCGAAATACCCAGCTGACCAGCAATTTGCTGATACTTCAAATGCTCGAACCGGCTGAGATGAAAAATAATGCGGCACTGAGCAGGCAGCTCCGACATGGCTTTCTGGATATGTCCTTCCAGCTCTGAAGTTTCCATCTTTCTGCTGCTGTAATCGTATTCTTCACTCATATGCCCGGTATAATACTGCTCATATTTTGCTCTTACTTTATGGTGCTTCAAATAATTAAGACTCTCGTTGTGTACAGCTCTGTAAAGGTAAGATTTGATAGATCCGTCGGTATTGAGCTGATCCTTCTTCTCCCAGATCCTGCAAAATACATTTTGCACAATCTCTTCGGCCGCTTCATCGTCCTTCACAAACGTATACCCATAAGCATGCAGGCGCTTATAGTATTCCTTAAACACTTGTTCGAAGGCACTTTCATTGCCTTCCCTGAGTAATTCTATAATCGTACTGCCGGTGATCTCCACTCTGATACTTTGAATTTCTTCTGTAAATATATGCTTTAACACACCTCTTTTACTACAGTACACCCGGAAAGGGGAATACCCCTATTGGTGATTGGAAAAAACTGATAATTGACGGAAATTTACTGGACGGCTATATAAATAAAAAACGGGACCGGTTCAGTACCGGTCCCGTTTTTTATTTTCTCATCAGGAATATTAATTTTCTTCTTCTCCGGCAGAAGAACCAACCACGCGGAATGAACTTTTGTCTCCGTCTATGGCTTGCTGGTAATAGAATCCATTCGGCGCCAGATAATACTCCAATCCATTGATCACAACTTTACGGCTTCCCTCCGGCAGCTTGTCTACCACATCGCCCTCCCGGGGGAGTGCTTCTCCGGAGGTATTTAGTTCTCCGTCTTTGCCGGCTACGACATA
>JBQGEO010000524.1:0-2738 GCA_052039655.1 Pararcticibacter sp. | reverse complement strand
AGGTTTGATCTGGCTTCCGTGTTCAGCCGGAAATCAGATGGCAGCATCGGCTCCTCTCCCATCTTCGACCAGATCGCAGCAGAGCCCTACCTGGCTGATGTCCGGCTAATTGCAGAACCATGGGACGCAGGTGGACTATACCAGCTTGGCAGGGCTTTTCCGGGGGTAAGTTGGTACCAGTGGAACGGAGGATTCAGGGATGACATCAGGCGGTTTGTACGCAGTGATCCTGATTTTGCTGGTAAGGCAATTCAAAGGGTCTACGGCAGTGATGATTTGTTTCCTGACGATCCTTACAATGCCTATCATCCGTATCAGAGTATTAACTATCTTACCTCCCACGATGGCTTTACCCTATATGACCAGGTGTCTTATAACAACAAGCATAACTTCTCAAATGGACAGAACAACCAGGATGGGCATGAACACAACTATAGCTGGAATTGCGGGTGGGAAGGGGATGAAATTGTCCCGCCCCCGATAATGAAGCTCCGAAAACGCCAGGCAAGAAATTTTATGACCTTGCTGATGCTCTCAAACGGAACTCCAATGATCCTTTCCGGCGACGAGTTTCTGAACACGCAAAAGGGAAATAACAATCCGTACAATCAGGATAATGAGACTACCTGGATCGACTGGAGCCGGTAGGAGCTGATGAATGTACATTTTGAGTTTGTCAAACAGCTGATTTCATTCATGAAGCTTCTCAAGTCTGTTTCCCGGAGCCGTTTCTGGCGTGAAGATGTAAAGTGGTATGGAAGCAACGGTCAGATCGGGTTCAATAAAGAATTAAGATGTTTTGCATGGCATCTTTCAGGCAGATCATTTAACGAGCCCGATTTGTACGTGATGGTAAATGCGCACTGGGAAAAGCAGAAATTCAGCTTCATGGAGCCTGGCCCATGGAAAAGGATCATCGACACCGCTGCTGAAAATGGAAAGGCTTTTTTAAAGGAACCCCAACCTAACCCAAAGCCGTACTATGTATTGGAACCAAGGTCAATAGCTGTATTTGAGAAATAGATCCCCAAACGCCGGAGATGCCGGCGTTTACGATAAAATTTCCGGGGACGGGCCTCCCCGTGTTTTAAACCGGTCTTCGGGGAGGGGAATAAATTCATGGTTATCATTTGGCGGCAACAGGATTCGACCCTCTTTCCAGTCGGCTTTAGCCTGCTCAATTCTCTCCTTTCTTGAGGAAACAAAGTTCCACCATATATAACGCTCTCCCAGGGGCTCACCTCCCAGCAGCATAAGAGTAGATGCTTCTGTTGCAATAATAACCGGATCTGCTCCTTTTTTAAATACGAGCATCTGCCCGGCGTTATAAAGCTGGCCGGAAATCGAGATTACTCCATTTGCTATATATATACCTCTTTCGGCATGGGCTCCCGGCAGTCCGAACCTGGCCCCTCTATTCAATTCAACATGAATATAAAAAAGCGGAGAATGGGTTTTAACTGAATTTTTCAAACCGTAAGCATCGCCGGCTATCAGACGCATCCATACCCCTTTATCTGTAAACACAGGAAGAACCTCGGGCTTGTAGTTATCAAATGATGGCGCTGATTCTTCATCTTTCTCAGGTAATGCTACCCACGTCTGGATCATCTCAAGAGAGCTGCCTGCAAGAACCGAAGGATCCTCAAAACGCTCCGAGTGTGAAATCCCGCTTCCGGCGGTCATCCAGTTCACTTCACCGGGGCGGATAATCTGATTCACCCCCAGGCTGTCCCGGTGCGTCACCTGCCCTTCCAGCAAATAACTTACAGTAGATAATCCTATATGGGGATGCGGAAGTACATCAATTGACGCCGCAGCCTGTGGCTGCAAACTGACAGGACCTGCGTGATCCATAAATACAAATGGGCCAACCATCCTCCTGAGCCTGAAAGGCAGGATCCGTTTCACATCCATTCCTGGTGCAATAGAAGCACGGCGTGCTTCAATGACGATATCTAGCATAGGCAGTATTCTCTAAATTTCTGACAATTCAGATACAAGGTAGTGAAATAAATATAAAATATTAAAAGAAAGGCGCCTTCTGCGGCGCCTTAGATACTTGAAATAATAATTATTAACCTTTGTGATGATGCTTTTTATGTCCCGGGATCACCTTGCTGATACCGAATCCCAGGATCCAGGTATCATACGCCTTCCACTTAACATCATAAGAAAGCTCTGCTCCGAATTCCCATCCTCCGGGGATATGAAGTCCGTATTCAAGGCCTGCTGTTGTAAGAAAATAGTTCTCTCCTTTTGCTATTTCATCACCAGCGCCCAGCATAAAACTCAGATGCTTTCCGGGTTTGAACGAAGCCACCAGTTTTGTTGCAATAGGACGCTCCCGCTCAAGAGTCATGTTTTCCTCTTCTCCTGATTGCTTTTCCACTGTAAAGTCTTCCATGATGAGATCATTATGCAAGCCCAAGGACCATTTCGAATTGAAAAGGTAATCATAATTAAGAGCCCAGGAGCCCATTACAAGCCACTTTTTCTCATCCTGTTCTATTCCCTCGTGTACATGTGCATGGCCGATCCCAAGTGTGATTTTATGAGCACCTTTTTCTTCATCTTCTTCATGTTTCCCCTGTGCATGCTCCTGCGCAAACGTTCTTAAACAAGAAAGGACAGCAACTGATAGAGTCAAAGACGCTATCAGTGCTGTCCTTCTGATTTGATAGTATTCAATCTTCATTTTATAGTTTAATATTCCGCTGCAAACAAAAGGAATATCA
>JBQGEO010000523.1:0-1619 GCA_052039655.1 Pararcticibacter sp. | reverse complement strand
TTTGCACGATCCTTATCCCCCTTAAACCTGACTTCCGAAAACTCAGTTTCCACAGCACCGGGATGAATGGCAGTAACGCGGATTCCGTGAGGAAGCAAATCAATCCTCATACCTTTATTTAAAGAATCCACAGCATGCTTTGTAGCACAATAAACATTACCATTAGCATAAGTCTCCTTACCCGCTATAGACCCGAGGTTTATAATATGCCCCTGTTTCCTTTCCACCATCCACGGCGACACTACACGGGTAACATAAAGAAGACCTTTTATGTTTGTGTCGATCATCCTGTCCCAGTCGTCCGTATCTCCCCGGTCAACCGGATCGAGCCCCTGGCTTAAACCCGCATTATTCACCAGTACGTCCACAGATTGCCATTCCTTCGGAAGGCCGTTAAGCTTCAGCGCCACTTCTTCTTTATTTCTGACATCAAGAGTAAGGGTCTGAATTCTGATTTTGAAAGCACTGCGTAATTCTGCCGATAGGATTTCCAGTCTTTCTGTACGTCTGCCTGTGAGAATGAGGTTGTAATTTTGTGCTGCAAACAACCTGGCACACGCTTCGCCGATTCCGGCAGTAGCTCCAGTTATAAGAGCAATCTTAGGCATATCCATCTATTTTGAATGCGAAATTAAGAAATTAGTTTAGTTATTATTTCAATAAATTATCATGGTTTACTCACGATATATTCTTGAGCCTGATAACCTGAAAGTTAAACGAAGCACTTTATTCGAAAGATAAGCTGAATTGAATGTTTCTTAAGAACATCTTCTCAATGGGATTGGCGAAAGGTGTCCTGTCATGCATTAAGATATCGTTGACAGACTGAGAGAATTTTATCTCCGGAGACATCTTGAAATATTCGAAATAAAGGTCAAACCCGATCGCAGCTTCATAGGAGAAAAACCCTTTTTTAGTCTTCAGGAACTTTTCAGACATAATAAGGTCTTCATCATTAAGCTTTTTCTTGGAAATAATGTCCATGGAGTACTTGCCGCCTGCGAGTATATAAGCCCTGAAATTCTTCCGCCGGTCAGATTTAAGCTTCACACCAAACGGAATGTCAATCATCGTCGACTGCACTTTCTTTTCCAGTAAGCCCTCGGTCTTATATCCGTAATAAGCAAGGCGGTCTGAAAATACGAGGATGGGGGTTACCCTTAAATTGACATTGTTCCCCAACCTCAGATCACTTACGAATCCGATACCGAATCCTGGTTTGCCCTGCGAACTGATATTGTAAAGAGAATCATAAAGAATGTTATCAGTAACCTCGTAGTCCCCGGGACTTGCAAATGGAGCCTGCCAGTTCGGCCGTTTCTGAATCTTAAACTCCGAATTAACATACTGGAAAGTAAACCCGAAATGCAGGACTTCGTCATCCACCCCTCCTCCCCAGTTCTCCTGTGCAGAAGAACCCAGGGCGAAGCACATCAACATCACGAAAAATCCCAGATATCTCCTCATTTAATCCCAGTGTAGATCGAACTAATGCCAAACGTAAGAGGACGGTACTTAGTTTGCCTGTAGCCTATTTTTTCCATCATAGCAACAAAAGCCTTCCCGTCCGGAAAAGCGGCAACTGATTCCGGAAGATATTTATAAGCGCTGTTATCTTT
>JBQGEO010000522.1:0-1727 GCA_052039655.1 Pararcticibacter sp. | reverse complement strand
AATAATCATTACGCACGCCATCAATGATATCTGTTGAAGCTGTATAATGCAGATCAATTATATTATGATGCATGAATCCGGAAAAAGCGGGGGTGCCAACTTTCACTGAAGGGAATTTCCCAGCTTGTTTCCAGTTCTTTTGTCCTTTGAACCGTATTGTTAAAAACGATCGTATCTTCGTTAATGACACCTTCCTGAAGCAGCTTTTCAAATTCTGCTTTACTGCAAGAGATTACTTCATCCCCTTCCTTGTACGCCATATTAAAGCGATCGAATAGATTAACTTGAAGTTCCTGCTCAAGTTCCCGGATTACTTTGGATAATTTATCAATAGAACAGCCACTTGCTCCGGCAACAGATTCATCCACCATCAGAATGATAAAGCGGTTATACCTGATTTCTGCCGCAGCAGCTAATTTATGTTCGTGAGCATGCCATCCTGCTGTGAAGTCATTCAAAACCTGTGTTGCACGTTTCTTTTCCTCATCGCTAAAAGGCCTGTTTGCCTGGTAGATCCAGATTCTTGAGTTTTCAGACATTTCCATTTTGCAAAGTTACTAATTTCCTGTGGCCGGTATCCATAGTGAAATGTGATGCATGTACTTTCATTGTAAAAAACAGGATGGAGCACGATCTGCTCCATCCTGTTCGGCTAAGATTAGTCAACCACTTGATTTAGAGTTTTTCCATGCGGTATCTGTATGTCCCAAACTCTTCTCTTTCTGGCTCAGATACGCTTTTTTTAAAAAATGTTTTTTTATCCGGAAAAAGGCTCTATTTTTGCAGTCCCAACAAAAGGGAATGGTATCATAGCTCAGTTGGTAGAGCAAAGGACTGAAAATCCTTGTGTCGCTGGTTCGATTCCAGCTGATACCACCCAAAAAGAATGCCGCTAACTAGCGGCATTCTTGCTTTAGAGCAAAAACGCGAATAAATTTTGATTCACTTATAATCTGCTTTTTGGGGTTGATCCAAAACTTTCGGAAATCCCGGGTGATAAAGGCCTCCCGGCGTGATTAATTATGGCCGGTTGCTCAAATAAAAAACAAAATATTACTAATCATCTGTTTCTATTGATATATTTGCATCCTCTTCCAGGAAGCTATTGCTTCTTCGGTAAGGCAGCAAACAGGGAGTTTAGCTCAGCTGGTTTAGAGCACTACCTCGACAAGGTAGGGGTCACTGGTTCGAACCCAGTAATTCCCACAACAAATTTCCTGGACATCCTACATGACGGTAAGACGTCCAGGTATCTTTCTTTTACCAATATACCCGATCTTCTTTTAACCTTTCAAGTACAGGAAAAATCCATGTTTGAATAAGTGCTGTGCGTATCCGAAAAGCAGCATGGCTTTGTTCTATCCTTAGCAATGCAGGGATCCTTCTTCCTTATTCCTCCGACAACAAGACGGCGGAAACCGGTCAGTCCAGAGAGGAGA
The DNA here is from genome assembly GCA_052039655.1 of Pararcticibacter sp. GTDB lineage: Bacteria > Bacteroidota > Bacteroidia > Sphingobacteriales > Sphingobacteriaceae > Arcticibacter. The sequence continues at coordinate 288 of JBQGEO010000522.1, read as the reverse complement.
TAGCGGAACGGAACCACTTTGCCATGCATGTGTCTCAGAACGTGGGTGCAATAGGGACTATGCGGTTTCCTGCTTTAACATGTGGCCGCGATCTTGCTTCAAATGCCTCCAATGATCGTCGCAAATCTCTTCATTCAGTCTTATTTAATAGATTTTACAAATAACCTTGACAGATTAATAAAAAACTCTATTTTTGCAGTCCCAACAACGGAACGGTATCATAGCTCAGTTGGTAGAGCAAAGGACTGAAAATCCTTGTGTCGCTGGTTCGATTCCAGCTGATACCAC
>JBQGEO010000521.1:0-7395 GCA_052039655.1 Pararcticibacter sp. | reverse complement strand
AACGCGATTTTTGCAGCTAACAGCAACTTACCTAATAAGATCAACAAGGACTTGGAAAATGAGAAGATCTTTGGAACAGAATTGGGTTATAGCTTCCGTAGCACGGTATTCAGCGCAAACGTAAACCTTTACAGGACGATGTGGTCTGATAAAACCATTTCCGGATCTTCTTATGTAGAGCAAGGCGTGCGTTATCGCGATCTGACTGTCGGTGCTAAACAGTTAAGTCAGGGATTAGAGGTTGACATGGCAACTACTCCGGTTCGTAAACTTGAGGTTACCGGTATGTTCTCTCTGGGTAATTTTGAATATAAAGATAATGCACAGGCTTTAAAGATTAATGATGATACCAATACACCTACCAGCGACTTTAAGACTGTATATATTAAAGGGCTTAAAGTAGGAGATGTTGCTCATGTAACCTATGCATTAGGCGCAAGCTATGAGGTGGTGAAGAATGTTCGTGTAAGAGCTGATCTTAATTCTTTTGATAAGTTGTATGCAAGATATTTATACGAGCAGCGCACTGCAGAAGAGAGTGCCGGCACACAGCCATGGCAGCTTCCTGCTTATACACTGGTAGATGCAGGGGTGTCTTATCGATTTAATATGTACAAGACTCCAATAACTTTGAGATTCAACGTAGATAATATTTTTGACGAAAAATATATTGCGGAATCTTATACTGATACTAAGTTTGACCCAACTGATGCTACGGATTTTGAAATTGGAAAAGGTGGATCAGGAAAAAGGAATACAGTTTTCCCAGGATGGGGAAGAACTTGGAGCCTAGGTCTTAAGGTTAATTTCTAAAATCTTCTGCTACAGGAAAGAAGCCGTCTCATTTAATTATGGGGCGGCTTCTTTTTTATGAGAGTTGATGTGATTTACTACTGGAACATTGCGTTTGACTATCAAGAACATTTTCATTTCTTACATTTGCCTTTATAAAATTTCTTAATGTTTACTCATCGTCATGAGAGCTTTTACCGTTCATATATATAGTTTAGCAGTTTTCTATTTCATTGTTTTTAATTCAGTTTTCGCTCAATCCGATACCTCTCAGCGAATAGAATCAGGAAGGCGAAATAGCATCGTACAGCAACAAAAGCCTTACGTAATTTTAATTTCAGCGGATGGTTTCCGGTATGATTTTGCTACAAAGTACAATGCGGATTTTCTTCAGTCGATGAAGAAGAAAGGAGTTAGCTCTCCTTATATGCGACCGTCGTTTCCTTCATTGACTTTTCCAAACCATTATACGCTTGTCACAGGCCTGTATCCATCTCATCATGGCCTCATCGGCAATGCTTTCCAGGATCCGGAGAATAAAGAGTGGTATTCAAAATCAAAAAAGGATGCCGTAACAGCCGGGAAATGGTACGGAGGGACGCCGTTATGGGTTTTGGCAGAGCAACAGCAGATGGTGAGTGCGAGTTTTTATTGGGCAGGCTCGGAAGCGGACATTAAAGGTTTACGGCCGACATATTGGTATCCTTATAATGAAAGGATTTCTATGGACAGAAGAATTGCAGCCGTAGTAAAATGGTTGAAGCTCCCTGAAGAACAAAGACCTCATCTGATCACATTTTATCTGCCGGAAGTTGACCAGGCCGGACACGATTTTGGCCCGGATTCCAAAGAGGTCGAGGATGCTGTATCGGTTGTGGATGCAGCTGTCAGGACCTTAACGGAAGAGGTCGCAGCGACTGGTCTGCCTGTTAACTTTATCTTCGTGTCGGATCATGGCCTTACGAAGGTTAACAACGAGCAACCTATTAAGGTTTCCGGCATCCCGGTTGATACGGCAAAATATACGGTTTCGGGAAGTGGCACGATGGTGGAAGTCTTTGTTAAGAACAAGGATGATATAAACGCCGTTTATTCTAAGCTGAAACAGCACGCTGATGGATATAAAGTATACACCAAGTACAATACGCCTTCTTACTGGCATTTTTCGGCCAAAGATGATGTTTTCGGACGGATTGCTGATATTTTGCTTGAACCCCAGTGTCCTGATTATTTCTCTGATACGAAGGCTAAACCAGGCGCTCATGGCTATGATCCTGTAAAGGTAAAGGATATGTGGGCAACTTTTATTGCATGGGGACCGGCTTTTAAAACAGGTATGCAGGTAAAACCATTTGAAAATGTACATGTGTATCCTGTGGTTACAGAGATCCTTAAGTTAAATTATTCAGAGAAGACTGATGGTGAATTAAAAGTCTTAAGGAAGGCTCTTAAATAGAGGTGTTTATATCTCAACTTGCTATTTTTACTTCTTGCTAAACCATATAATCAGTCCGGGTTGCCCCGGTACTGAACTTTTATGGCCGATAAGATTGGTGCCAAAATTTATGTAAAAGGGAGACGCAGGGTAACCATCGCTTTTTCTCATTCCTCACTTCTAAGAGGTGCTGTCCAGCTCCCGGATAAATCCGGGAACTCAACAACATATCTGTTACGGCTGTTGCTTCCCTAAACCAAGCCGTTTGGTTTTTATTTTTGTCGCCTTATTACCTGCTATAAGAACGTCAATATGTAGTAATGCTGGTGTTTTTTTATTGAACGAGTGTGCATCAACTTTCTAAAGATAGCACAGAGTATTTCTTTTGTAAAAAAACTTACACGAATGCGGAGATTGTAGTGATGAATGCTCGTATTATGAAGACGAATGAAATATTCATGTATATGGAACAGTTGAAATTTTACCCAAAACTCATACTCCGGAGCCCCTCAAGGAGTATTGAAGAGTATGCATCCGCTTCATTGGATCAACTCTTAGCAGACCATGATTTTAAACAAGCTTTAAAGCATGCCAACCCAATGTTCTTCGGACTCCTTTCCAAAAAGGCGTTTGATGTAAGCAAATTAAATGATCAGGAAATTTCTACGTTGAAAAAGTATCTCAACAGAATGTGTTTCAGGCCTACTCCGTTTGGTTTGTTTTCATCTTTTTCTGTTCTCAGTTGGCATAAGGTGAAACAACCAGTTGTTTTCTCAAAAAGACAGCAGCACGTTCATGCGCTGCCAGATCAGATTGTAAACCATTTGCTCAACAGCTTGCTGAAGGAAAATACTGATCCTTCGAAACTATATTACAGGAGCAATGTATCATGTTACATCATTCACCAGGAGATAAGATATTTACAGACCTGTATTGTAAAAGGAACGGTTGAGTATCAGCTGCAAAGTGTTCCTGCAAACTATGTGAACCGCAAAATCCTGAAATTCTGCTATCGGGGGCGATCTTTAGAAGAAATTATCCGTTTTTTACAGGAGCAGGTATCCTGCGATTTTGAGGAGGCTGAGCAGTACTGCCAGTTTCTTATAGAAAACGGAATGTTGGTTTCCTCCTTCTTTTTTAATGTCACGGGAACTCCTTATCTGTCAAGATTTATTGATAAGATTGGTAAGCATACCCCCTTATATGATGTACTCCTGGGCCTGGATGAGAAACTAAAGTTGTCTGATCTGGATGGGGCAGGTAATGCGGTGAAGACGCTTCTGGCGAATAACGGTTTTTCCGGGAGTGAAGAAAAGGCACCGCTATATATTAATTCCGAAAGAAAACTTATGCCCCGAAATGGGCTGTCATCTCTTATACAGCCTCTTCTTGTCGATGCTATAGACTGCTGCAAACGACTTAGTCTTCCTGCTTCTGTTCCGGATATGACCCAGTTTATCAGGCTGTTTAAAGATCGCTATGATTTGCAGCAGGTACCTTTGTTACATGTTCTTGATCCGGAAGCTGGTATAGGATATGGAAATACAAATTATGAAGTGCTTCTTTTAAAAGATCTTACATTCAAGGATCAGGCAGAAAGCCCGGGAAATAAATGGTCGGAAGTTCATATACTTCTTTTGAAATTATGGAACGAAGGCCGGGTTACAAAAGAAGGAGTTCCTTTGATCAAAATAGATGAAGAAGCCCTGTCTGTGTTACCTGTTTCTGAAGACGTTGCTTTACCACCGAGCTCGTCTGTTATTTTCAGGCTTACAGGTGAAAATGTGTTTATTGAATCTGCAGGCGGGGCAACCGCCACGCAACTGGCCGGGCGTTTCACTTTGTTTAATGAAGAGTTGCTGAAAGCTATGAGAGAGATTGCGCGTACAGAAGAGCGGTTAAACCCCGATGTCGTGTTTGCCGAAATCATTCACTTAACGGGTGCACATACGGATAATATCAACTTACGGGAGAATATCTATGATTTTGATCTGATTGTTTCGGGACAATCGGTATTGCCCCCGGAAAAGCAGATACTTTTAAATGACCTTCTTGTTTCAGTACGGAATAACCGGGTAATTTTGTATTCAAGGCAACTGGATAAAGTTATCGTACCCAGGTTAAGTTCTGCATATAATTATCGTCTTAACGATCTTCCGGTCTTCCGCTTTCTTTGTGATGTTCAAAATCAAGGTATTAAGTCGGGGCTCTCTTTCGATCTTTCCACTCTTTTTCCAGGATTGGATTTCTATCCCAGAGTGATGTACAAAAATAGTATTTTGTACCCCGCGACCTGGCGGCTTAAAGACCCTGTAATCAAAAAGATCTCATCAGCTTCTCCGGGTAATCAAATTCAGTTATTTAATGAATTTGCTGATAAAATCAGTTTAACGGAAAATTTCTCTGTCAGCCAGGGCGACCGATACCTGGTGTTTAATCGTAAATCTGAGAGTGATATTCATTTTTTTATTAAAACTATAGCCAACAAGGAAGAAGTGATATTAAAGGAGTTTTTTACTCCTGATTCTTCTTTTTTTAGCCTCCGGGATGAACAGGACAAGTCATACGGACATCAGTTCATATGCTTTCTGGTAAATGAAAAACCAGTATATAACGGACGTTTAGTTAACTATGCACATGCTATTAAAAAGCAAAGGCTTTTCTTGCCGGGTAGTGAATGGCTTTATATAAAGATTTATTGTAAACCCATTACTGCGAATCATTTGTTAAGTCACGTATTGATGCCGCTTATTCAGAAGAAACAGCATGCTATAAGTAAATGGTTTTTTATAAGATATAATGATCCTCATCCGCATATTCGTTTAAGATTGAAGATCTCTGATGCAGATCCCACAAATATTATCAGCTTCGTCAGTGATAAACTGGAAAGAGAAATTCATAGCGGTATAATAGCGTCTTATGTGGTGGATGTCTATCAAAGAGAACTGGAGCGTTACGGGCCTGCAATAGACCTGGTTGAAGATGTTTTTCATGAAGGGTCGTTGTTGGTAGCCAGTCTCCTAAGGGGACTTCATGACTTTGAAAAAACTGAAACAGAGTATTCTGTTACTTTTGTCAGCCTATTGAGTTTGTTTAAGTCTCTTGACTCTGATTTCTCATTTAATATGAATCTTTTCGAAGTCTACTATTCAGGGTTATTTGCAGAATTCAAGGGAAACAAACTCTTAAAGGTACAGCTCGATCAAAAATACCGGATCTTTAAGAAAGATCTGGAAAGGTGGGAAAGGGTTGGAGAGCAAGAGATTTATTCTTTTTCAGCTAGAAAACACCAGCGGAATTTTAATAAAGCTGTTCGTCTTTTGCTTCATTCTATTCCTGAAAAGGAATATAGGAGATACCTTTCAGACATGGTTCATATGCAGATTAACCGGATCTTGACCGATGAGCATCGCAAGCAGGAACTGGTCATTTCCTATTGTTTGTTTAAGCATTATACTTCTATGTCCAGAAGGCAATATCAGGAAATATGACGCATTAAAGTTTTCTTTTTGAATTAAGGAGCCGCTTCGATAACTTTTCTAAAAATGATATTCTGAAGGTCGTGCCGATATCAATTTTTTCTCCGTTTACAAGAAATATGCGGTTACCTTCTACTGCTTTAATTTTCCGGTTGTTAATGATTGTCGATTTGTGTACTCGTGAAAAATGTTCCTCGGGGAGGAATTGTTCAATTTCGGCCATCGTCAGGTAAACCAGGTGTTTTTCATTTTCAAGATTTATTTCTATGTAGTTGCCGTCAGACTTCACGAAAACGATTTCTGCAAATTCGAATCGTATGATTTTCCCTTTGAACTCACTTTTGGCATAAAAGAAGTCCTCCTCTTTCGGGGGGCTTGCTGTTTCTTTAGACGCAAGGTGTTTCCTGGCTTTTTGTACGCTCTTTAAAAAACGTTGATACTGGACCGGTTTTACAAGAAAATCAAATGCTTCTTTTTCAAACGCCTGCACCGCAAATCGGGGATGAGCCGTAGTAAAGATGATCAGGCTGTAAACAGAGACATATCCGGCAAACTCCAGCCCTGAAAGCTGGGGCATGTCTACATCTGCGAAAATGACATCCGGGAAATGAGTGTTGCCAATCTCGCTTAATGCCTGTAGTGGGTTGGTTGTGGTACCAATCAGTTTAAGTCCATCTGTCTTCTCTATATACTCTTCCAGAATCTCAATAGCATGAAATTCATCATCCACTATGTAACAAGTCATGTTTTATAAAGATAGCTTTAATTCAGTAAAGAACGTTAATCCCTCTTTTTTTGTTGCTAAATGAAACCTGTCGGGATAATGTATCGCAAGCCGGGTCTTCACATTGCTTAAACCAATGTTTCTTCCCGGAAGAGGATGGGGGTGAGAAGGCCTGATCTTATTCCTGCTTGTAAACAACAGTTCGTCGTTGTTTACACTTATTTCAATCAACGCCGGGTTTTCATGGTCTGTAAGGTCTCCATGTTTATAGAGGTTTTCAACCAGGGTAAGAAGAATAAGAGGCGGTACTCTGATAGCTTCAAAATCTCCGTTGAAGTTTGCGTTTACGTACAATTGATTTCTGAAGCGAAGCTGGTTTAACTTCAGGAAGTTTTCAATTTGTTCGACTTCCTGATCAAGGTGTGTCTTGTTATCATCACTGATATCTTCCAGTGAATACTGCATGAGCTGGGATAGCAACATGATGCATTCTGCGGCTTCTGCAGAAGTACGCCTGACGCTGTTATAGATAAAATTAAGAGTATTGAAGAGTAAGTGAGGATTGATTTGCGATTGGAGAAAGGCATTTTCTGCTTTTATCAGATTTTTTTCTACCTCCAGTTTGTGTTTTTCCGCGTCGCTAAGCTTTTTTCTATAGTCCAAAAGGTACTTCGCAGCACTATATCCTATACTGAATGTCATAAATTGCACTCCCCTGGTTAGGTTTCTAAAGACGTGTTCCCACTCAGTCTCTTTCTTTCGTTGTATTGGATAATATCCCATCACATAGTAATCCACAGCTGTTTTTACAGCAAGATAAAGAATTAGCCCCAAGAGCGTTAAACCTACAAAGACATAAGGTGCTTTTGATTTGGAAAAACAATACTCCAGTATACAAAAAGCACTGAAATAAAAATACCCAATATTTAAAACATAGTATACAGCATACGTTTCGGGGCCGTAAA
>JBQGEO010000520.1:0-2719 GCA_052039655.1 Pararcticibacter sp. | reverse complement strand
ACATCAGGGGATGAACATTCCATGCAGGAGAATTCTGGAAAACAACACCTTCCAGCAGCACCTTGTTACATTTAGTAAGGACGAGCAGGTTGGGCCGTAAGAAGTCCTTTATATCCTCATAGTCGCTAATAGTCTTGCCCGGAGCAATAACCCCGGCACCCTTTATTTTCGAGCCTTTTAATGACTTTTCAGAAGGATACCATATTTTCTTATCTTCACTTACAGCACCACCCGATGCGAGCAGCCTCTTCCATTGCGAATCAGTCAGCTTTTCTTTCTTCACCATTCTCCAGGCATCGCCATTTCCGTCGATAATCCCCTTTCCCGTGATTGCCACATTTACCAGGTTGGTACCTGAAATCGGAGATTGATTCCTGACAGCAGCAAGCCCTTCCCAATTAGTTTCGATCAATTTATACTGATTAAGATCACGGCTAAAAGAAAGCACCGCGTCACTCTGTAAATGAAGGTTCACATTACTTTTCAGCTCAACAGGCCCTGTCACCCATAAACCTGTCGGGATAAGCACTACCCCGCCGCCATTCCTGCTGCATTCGGCAATAGCAGTGTTGATACTATTCGTGTTTATAGTGGTGCCGTCATTTACCGCACCGTATTTAACAATGTTAAAAGTGTCGGCCTTGAAAACCGGAGTTTCCACAGCAGGCAATGACGCGATAGGCCAGCTTTGATCGTTTGCATTCTGAGAATAGCCTTTTAAAGCGATCAGCTGTGATGCTATTACTATAGTTCTTAAAATTCTACTGTGTTTCATTCCTAAAGATCCTTATATCACCACAGTATCTTAGATTTCCCGCTAAGATCATGTTGGTTATTATCGTCTAATTATCTGGCTAGTACAAACAGATTTATCAACTTTGAAAGCAATTCTACAGACTTTAAAGCGAATAAAAAATGATTTAAGTATAAATATTTACGCAATCGTTATCGGGAACGATAGTCCAGATCAGGCAAATCAGACCTTTACCCTGCCCGGTTTATCACAAGAGCAGGGCGGGCTTCGCTGTTACTTTACCTGTTCCGAAGTAATATTTTTAACGAGGCTGTTTATATACACCTCAATATTATCATATCCTGAACTGAGCTCCCTTCCGTTCGCATTGGCTTTATTAGGGTCGAGCTTATTTGCCACCTCCCATTCATCCGGCATCCCGTCTCCGTCGGTGTCCTTCGGCACCGTCCCCTGCACCAGTTCAGGCCAGCCGCCTACATCAGTTTGAGAATCAATAATCCCTTTTTTACCAGTCTTCGACCCGCTGAAGGTGACAGTCCCTGTTTTAACTTCGCTCACCACCCGGTTATCCACAGCATCACGCTTAAGGCTGGCCCCTGCGATCTGAAGTACGCGGCTGAACGCCTCTTCTGCAGTCTGCTGGGTAATAGCCTCCGCTGAAAATGCTGTGTTAAGACGTGCATTTGCCGGAATATCTTCCGAAGCAAGATCCACGCCCCCATTCCAGTTATCAGCAGTAACGGCAGCATTTCCAAAAACATAAGTCCCGGATACGTAAAACGAACCATACCCGGGAGGATAGCTTGTCAAATCAGCCTCCATCGAGATCTGCATGATCCTTTTTGTCTTGCTGTTTTCAGTTCCCGGCCCCGGCTTATAATAGTTAGCCACTATATTATACCTGCCATTTTCACCACCATAAGCACTGTTAGAGCCCCAGTTATAGATAACGTTATTGCGGTAGTCCACCAGGTCAGTTCCAAAACTACTTTTCCCAGTTCCTGTTCTGCTTCCTCCGTCAAACCTTGGATTTCTGCTGTTGTGATGAGCCAGCAGGTTATGATGAAAACTGGCATTATGACCGCCCCAGATTGCTCCGTAGCCATGATCATCTTTTTCGTGAAAGGATTTATTGAGGCTTTCAGACAAGATACAATACTGCATCGTAAAATCCTTATTGGCATAAAATGAACTCGTCTCATCTATCGACCAGCTCATGGAACAATGATCAATGATCAGTTTCTCACATCCTCTTCCCCACAAAGCGTCCTGCTGGTTCTGAGTTAAGTCTCCCATCCGGAATCGCAAAAAGCGGATAATCACGTTATTTGCAGCTACATTCAGCTCATAATCCTGAATACAGAGTCCATCTCCGGGAGCAGTCTGTCCGGCTATAGTAACATCTCCGTTCTTTATCTGAAGCCGGCTTTTCAGCTTTATATTTCCGGAGACTTCAAACACTATGATCCTTGCACCGCTGGCACTGACAGCTTCGCGGAGGCTGCCGCTACCCGAATCGTTCAGGTTAGTCACTTTTATTACCTTGCCTCCTCTACCACCGGTAGCAATTTTGCCATAGCCTTCAGCACCGGGAAAAGCGACGGCGGTTTCCTGGATTGGGGCAGGTTTCTGTTCTGTTTCAGTATGTGCTGAGGTTTTTTTGCAGTCGGCAAAAAGCACCAGCAGTGATATTCCTGCAATCAGAAATAATGTTTGCTTAAACTCCATAAATACTCCTAAGATCTGCGAATAGCAAAAGGGGGCGTATGCTATACCCCCCCTTTTTGCTATTAAAAAATTTACGGTTGATTATCTCCATCTTAAGTCACCAACCCCAGCTGCTTTCAAATTAGAATTGCCTAAAGTAAAATCACCCTGGCTCTCATTAGCAAATAACGGATTCAATGTGGTGTATGCTCCTGTGTCATTATTAGCACCGCTTACTGCGCTTTGCGTAAAGTTAGG
>JBQGEO010000519.1:0-7423 GCA_052039655.1 Pararcticibacter sp. | reverse complement strand
TTCTTAAGTCACCGGTAAAAGAGGTACTGTTCATTAGTTCCATCAGTATTTATGGAGATCAAAACGCCGAAGTGGACGAAGACTCTACCCCCCTCCCGGAAACTTCGTCGGGAAAGGCTTTGCTTGAAGCAGAGAATCTCCTGAAAAAGGAATCAGATTTTCGCACAACCATTCTCCGGTTTGCTGGTTTAGTCGGGCCAGGAAGACATCCCGGAAGATTTCTCTCGGGGAAAAAACAGGTTCCGGATGGTGATGCTCCTGTCAATCTTGTTCATCTCAGGGACTGTTTAGGTATTACCAGAGAGATCATTATCAATAAATTATTCGGACATACTTTTAATATATGCGCCCCCGACCACCCTTCAAGAAAAGATTTTTATACGCTTGCAGCACAAACAGGAGGATTCGCAATCCCTGAATTTTCAGGCACCGCGGGAGGTTGGAAAATTGTAAGCAGCAGGAAAATCCCCACCCTACTGTCCTGGCGTTATTCTACTGGCAGCTGGCTGCGCTATTTAACAGAAAACGGCGATTCATTTATTGGATGAACGCTGCATATAGTGGTTTAGGTTTGCGTATCAAAGCCGGAACCACGGAAGCAACTCCACATTTAAAATATTCATTTTCAGACAACTAAAACGAAAACTAAAAAAACTTCCGGAATTTCATTTTATTTTCATGATCCATAATGTTCTTTGAATAAAAAGATATAACATTATGAAGAAGGTCATATTTTATAGTTCAATAATTCTTGCAGTATGTTCTGTAGCAGAGAGCAAAGCACAAGTTCGTGTTGATGTAAATGTCGGCCGGCCAGTATATGTAGCTCCGGCGCCTGTACCGGTAAGCTATTATTATTTACCCGACGTTGAGGCGTATTATTACGTTCCTCAAAAGATATATTATTACCGTGACCGCGGCCGATGGGTATCTAATCGCCGCCTGCCTGGTTACCGCAGTTATAATGTTTATAATGTGCGTCACATACAGGTTCACGAAGAAAGGCCATATTTACGACACGACTACTACCGCAGCCAGTATCATGCCGGCCCTGGCCATCATGGGGAGAGAGGCCATCACGGACCGGGTAAATGGAAAAAACCACACACACATAGAGGAAGAGGGCGACATTAATGTTGTCCTGAACAGGGCAGAGCGGCAGTTTCAATGGGGTGATTGCTGCCGCCTCCTGTTCTTTTCAGATCTCAGTCATTTCTGCCGGAAACAATAAAGTAAACAGTGTCCCTTCCTGCATAACAGACTTAACACTTATTTCTATACCATGATAATCTGCTATGCTCTTTACAATTGCAAGTCCTAAACCATAGCCACCGTTATCTGCACGGTTTGCTTTTCTGAACCGGTTAAAGATAAAAGGAAGCTCGCTGTTGTCTATTCCGGATCCGCTATCCCGGATATTCAGAAAAATAGAAGTACCTTTATGTCCCCAGTCTATTGTTATCGAGCCATTTATTTTGTTATACCGGACCGCATTTGTGAGAAGATTGTAAAAGCATTGAAACAACAGATCTTTATTACAATTCTTCAGGTAAAGATCTGGTTCTCCCCGCAAGGATAAAGAGATCCCCTTCTCCTCCAGTCTGTGTTCTATTTCCTCTTTTACATCCAGCAACAAGTCCCCGACTTTCACCCGATCATCCTTAATAAACTGTTCATTGTCTATCCTTGAGATCAGCAGTAAAGAATGAACTATTTTGCCAAGTCTGTTCACCGTTTTCATCATCTCCGTAAGTCTTTGCAGTACCCCTTCATCAATTTCATCTTCCAGCATAAGGTTTTCAATCTTACTTTTCAGGATGCTGATGGGAGTCATCAGCTCGTGAGAAGCATTGGCGGTAAACTCACGTTCTTTTTCAAAAGCATCATTCACCTGCTCCATAAGCGAGATAAGTGCATTGTCAAGAGATTTAAAATCGGTCGTTGAAGTTCGCACCCTTTCTATCTTTCTGGTAAAAGGGAATCTCTGATGTATCAGCTTGGTAGCGATAATTTGCCCAAGGGGTTTAAGAAGGAAATGGGTGAATAGCAGATCCATTAGCACCGTCAGCAGTATGAGTCCCACAAGAACATACAAAGCAATCCGCTGAAGTGGTTTATTATATTGACTGATTGTGGCTGTTGTCTTGCCAATTTCAAGAAGATAATCTCTCTGGCCTTCCCGGAATGTATAGCTGAGAACACGATAAGTTAAAGTATCCTGCTCTACAAGCCGCTGAGCAGTCTCTATCGTATCCAAGCTGATTCTCTTGTAAGGCTCCAGGGAAATATACTCTTCCTTCAGCATCGTGTAGCTGCCGTAAGTTTCTTCTCCCTGAAGATAAAAGCCTATTCCATTCCGGCTTATAGCGTTTAATACTTTGCTTTTCTGCTGCTTAAGATAATAGTTAGTGTATTCGAAAGCGATCTTTTCCACCAGCGATGGCAGGATCAATACAAAGAGGACGACAATTACCAGTTTAGACAAGGTAATAAATAGGGTAAGTTTGCTTAATAGTTTCACGCCTGTTTCTTTATTTTATAGCCTACACCCCGTATTGTTTCCAGCCATTCAGTTGGCCCGAAAGCCCCCAGTTTTTTCCGGATATTCTTGATATGCGCATCGATATAATTCGAGTCATTTTCGTCGTCGGCAAAGTTTCCCCAGATATGCTCACTTAGCTGGATACGCGTGAGCGGCCTGTTCCTGTTCAGAAGAAGGTAGCTCAGCAAGTCAAATTCCTTTCTTGATAATTCTATTTCATCATCGTTGTGCATGACCAGCCTTTTTTGGAGATCGACAAAAAATTCGCCCAAAGAAACCATTTGCTGGTGCATTCCATATTTCCTGCGGGAAATAGCCTGCATCCGCGACTGTAATTCCGGCAAAGAAAAAGGCTTGGGTAAGTAATCGTCAGCTCCAAGATCCAGGCCGCGGATCCGGTCGGCGACATTCCCCCGGGCTGTCAGAATAATAAAAGCGGCATCCGGGTTAAATTTCCTCGCCTTTTGCAAAAGATCAAGTCCATCCATATCAGGCAAGCCAAGGTCCAGCAACACATAATCATAGGTGGTATCCTCCAGCTTTTCAAGTGCGCCCTTTGCTGATTGGACGATATCACAGACAAAGAAAGCTTTCTTCAGGAAAGCCTCAATCTCTAAAGCCAGGGTCTTTTCGTCTTCTACTATCAGTACGTTCAAGATACTTCTGATTAACGTTTCTCCTCTTTTTTTACGGAAGAAGGCCTCTCCTGCTTTCTGGATTTAGGCACCTCCTTCACTTCCGGCTTTTTCTCGTTCTTCCGTCCCTTCTTATCGTCGCGTTTTTCCTGTTTCTTTCCGCTTTTTCGGTCCTGCAAAAATCCGTTAAGCTCCACCTTCACCAGGTAATTGGCCTGAGCCTCCCACCCGAAGCCGGCTGTAAGCAGAAACAAAAAGACGAGCTTGCAAAAAAAACGGTATTTCATCTGTACCTAAATATAATGATTCTGTTATGCAAATTTATAAAAAACAGGTCCGAAATCGGCGCGTTTCTGTTCTCTTACGAAAAGACGATAAAAAAAGTGTTTACTCTTGCATTGTTTTCTTAAAATATCTTCCTTTGGTAAACAAAGTTCTTTTAAATGAAAGAAAAAGATATTTACTCGGAACTCAGTTCCATCCGGAGCCTTATGGAACGTTCGGCCAAGTTTATTTCGCTAAGCGGATTATCCGGTGTAATGGCAGGAATCTATGCCCTTCTGGGCGCCTATACAGGCTACAGGATAGTTTACTATGAAGCGAGCGGACTTACATACCGGGAGTATTACGTTGATGAATATGCGATTATTTTCCGCTTGTTTATGGTAGCAGTAACAGTACTGGTCTGCTCTATTGGCACGGGAATATTGCTCACCGTGAGAAATGCAAGGAAAAAAGGCGAGACCGTATGGAACCCTGTCAGCAGGAAGCTCCTCCTGAGCCTTCTGATTCCTCTTGCTGCCGGGGGGCTGTTTATCCTTATCCTGCTATACCGTGGATATTACGGGATCATAGCACCTGCATGTCTTTTATTTTACGGGCTTGCACTGGTATCCGGAAGTCATTATACATATCCGGATGTAAAATGGCTGGGGATATGTGAAGTTATATTGGGCTTGCTTGCCGCTCTTATGCCCGGCTACGGCTTGATATTCTGGACCATAGGTTTTGGACTTCTGCATATACTCTATGGTTCTGTTATGCACTTTAAATACGACAGGTGAAATTATCGTTAGAACATTTTGATAAAGCATTTGAAAACCGCATCAGGCTTCAGATAATGAGCGTGCTTGTTGCCAACGACAGCTATGATTTTAATTCGCTGAAGGATCTGTTGAAAGTAACGGATGGCAACCTCGCTTCACATTTAAAGTCCCTGGAAAAAGAAGAATATATCACAGTGACCAAGACTTTTCTTGGACGCAAACCCAATACAAGCTACGCAGCATCGAATAAAGGCCGGGATGCTTTCAAGCTTCATCTTAAAGCGCTTGAAGATCTTATAAAGCAACAGAAGTAAATACATCCAGACTGGCAGAAAAATCATCACTGCGGTGTGAATTTATTTACCCATAAAGGGGATTTTTATTCCCAAACTACACACAACTAGTTTTGATCGAAAAAGATAAGATCCAGTGTTACAACCGGCTAACAAAACGAACAATAATGGCTTATTTTTTGTCTTAGGAATTATAACCCTCCCAAAGGGTATGTTTTTCATAGGTAGATGTAGGGTCGGATCACTATCCGACCCTTTTTTGTTTCCTAATACCTAATACAACAAACACTGCAATTGTTTTAAATATTTTTTATTTTTTCCAAGCTTAAAATATCTATCTAAATTCCATTTATAATACAAATCATTTGTTATATGACTGGTATGTTTAAGCGATCAGCGTTTTTGTCCTGCCGAATCAGGAGCCGCTTTGATCCTGGTGCCCCGCTGGTCATTATTCTCATCCAGGTGGGTTGGATTTTGTACTGTGTCCGGCATTCCCGAACTATCAGGCATTAAACCGCTGATTGAACCAGAGGTATCTGCTCCCTTTTCATCCTCACCATATCCATTTGGATTTCTGTCTGAGCTCGTACACCCCTGTACCATGAAGCTTATCATGGCAGCAAATAGAAAAAACTTGATCTTCATCTTATTCATCGGTTAATATTGATCTAACAATATATACCCGGGATAGATTTAGAAAACAGAAATTATCTTCCTTCATTCATCCAGTGATTATTTTCCGGATAAGAATCTATAAAAACATTTCCGTCAAGAGTGATGGATTTCACCTTCCGGGGGATCTTCAGGTTTACAATAGTTTTCTGGTGATTCTCTTTCCAAACCGAGGGATTCTGGTGAAAAATATCCTGGCTGCCGTCCGCGTAATTTATCCGGATGTCAAATGGAACAGCGAAGCCGCCGGGATTTTCCACCGTCAAAAGATAACCGGAGGCTGTTTTACTCACCGGCCCCAATCCCAGATCGATATAATTATTTGAAAAGAACCAGTTACTCCAGAACCAGTTAAGATCTTTTCCCGACACATTATTAAAAGTAAAGAAGAAATCCCAGGGTGTCGGATGTTTGCCGCTCCACCTGCTCATATATTCGTGCAGGCATTTCTTAAACATCTGATCTCCCAGCATATCTTTTAAAGCAAGATAAGCCAGGGAAGGTTTCCCATAAGCGTTGGTACGATAAGCTTCTCTGAGTTCATAAGAGGGTGTAATAATTGGAAGATCAGTAGCCTGACTGGAATTATTTACCCATTTGCTAACCCTTACCCTTTTATAATTTTCTTCTGCCTTAAGCCTGTCGATATAAGAAGGGGCAATCAGGAATTCGAGAGTAGTAGCCCAGGCTTCGTCCATAAAAGCATACCGGGTTTCATTCGTCCCCATGTAAAAAGGGAACCAGGTATGAGCAATTTCATGGTTCGCCACCCTTCTTCCTTCGAGGCCCGGAATAGGAGAATCATTAATCATCATAGGGTATTCCATATCAGCGTCTCCCTGAAAAGCGGTCATCTTGGGATAAGGATAAGGTACTCCGGGCCAGTTGTGTGAAAACCAGTGCAAAGCATAGGCTCCCCATTTCGCCATATCCCTGAAAGAAGAGGTGGTGTCAGCGTATGCAGCCTGCATACTTGCCCTTCTTCCGGTTTTCTCATCAACCACTGCACTTGTTGCATCCCATACAAAATGATTACTTACGCCAAAAGCAACATCACTGACATTTGAAATGTTGAATTTCCATTGATTAGGTTTTCTTTGTACTGTTACCGTACCTGACAACATTTCTTTATGTGTAGCTACATGAACAATGGAATCGGTGCCCAAAGAACGGGCAAGCCTTTCTAAATGGCGGGACTGCAGTACCTCTGATGGATTCGTCAGATCACCCGTAGCCCAAACAACAAAATTTGCCGGTACGTTCACCGTAAGTCTGTAGTCGTTAAAATCGTTATAGAACTCGGGGCCTCCGTTATGTTCGGTAAGGTCCCAGCCGTTGTAATCATCATAAACTGCTATTCTGGGGTAAAAATAAGCGAGATAAAAAGTAGTACTGTCAATCCTCCCTTCTCTCCCGCTTTGCAGAGAAACGGGATAGTGCCAGCGTACGGAACAAGTAAGTGAATCTTTAGGAAAAAGCGGTTTAGCAAGCTTTATCACCTGCCTGGTATTTTCCCCCATTCCCTCTTTCCACAAGCCCTGATCGCCATTCACATCAAAAGCGTCAATGGTGACTCCCTCTGTTAGATAATCGCGTCCGACAGCACCATAACGCGCGGAACCCGGTTTGTGATTGTTTAGGATCAACTTAATGGCAATACTATAAAGCGTATCGGGGCTATTGTTTACATAACTTATTTTCTCTTTTCCTCTGACTATCCTATCCGGAGGCAACACGGTTACGTCTATATCATATTTCGCCCGGTTTTGCCAGTAATTTTTCCCGGGCTTTCCGTCGGAAGACCGGGTTTTGGCTTTGTAAGCTTGCTTAATATCCCTTGGCTGATATAACGTTTGCGCTCGTATAATGACTAAGGGCTGCAAGAAAAAGAATAAAACACAGAAAGAAAGATACCGAAACATATTGAAAATCCCCTAAAATACTACTATGAATATTGCATTTAAGCCATAAAAAACTGCAATTCCGTACAAAATAGTAAAACAAACACAAATATTTCATTGTCATTTGCAAAAAGGTTCTATACCTTTACGGCGAACAGCAATCAGCATGGAGTTCCGTTATCAAAACGGTTTAGTCAAAGCCTGCCAATGGCTAAGTGTTGCAAGTCATCTTTTATTTGAGCTTAGCATTGAGATTGCCTTGTGCGATGACAAACGGGCTAATACAGCATCAACCATCACTTCCTCAGACCTTGAAGAAGAGATTATAGAG
>JBQGEO010000518.1:0-2119 GCA_052039655.1 Pararcticibacter sp. | reverse complement strand
AATACGAATGTTGTAGTAGTGGCATCCAATGCTCCTGTTCAGTATAAGTATGAAGTGGTGAACGTTTTTCCTCATGATACCTCTTCGTTTACGGAGGGACTGGAATATCATGACGGACTAATTTACGAAAGTGCCGGAGAGAAAGGACATTCATCTCTGAGAAAAGCGGAACTGAAAACGGGAAAGGTGATTCAGAAGGTCGATCTGGAGGACCAGTATTTCGGGGAGGGGATGACGGTGATAGGTGATAAGATCATTCAGATCACTTACCGTGAAGGTGTGGGCTTCGTTTATGATAAAGATTCTCTTAAGAAATTAGGACAATTTCCTTACCAGGCCGGAAGAGAGGGCTGGGGATTGTATTTTGACGGTAAGCGGGTATTGAATACCGATGGTACCAATAATATTTACTTTCTGAATAAGGATACTTATCAAAAGGAAGGAGGAATTGAAGTGTATGATCATAGGGGATCTGTGGATCAGCTCAATGAGCTGGAGATGGTTGACGGCAAGATTTATGCGAATGTTTTCACGACAGATAAGATCGTTATCATTAACCCGGAGACCGGGATCGTGGAAGGCGAAATAGATCTGACTGATCTTTATCCGGCGGATAAGCGTAATCCGAACGCGGATGTGCTAAACGGAATTGCATGGGATGCGGCAGGAAGAAGACTGTTTGTTACCGGAAAACGATGGGATAAATTGTTTGAATTGCGGGTGTCGGCGCCCGCATTATAACTTGAAATTTATCTATAACCTGTTATAATGCAGGAACCCCACTTCGCAATTTAAGATCTTATCTCCATTCTTTATATTGGTTGATCAGGCCATTTGTAGAGGAGTCATGGGAGTGGATGAAGTCTTTTGTCTGCAGCTCCGGCAGGATTTTGTTAGCTAACTGTTTGCCTAGTTCTACACCCCACTGGTCAAAGCTGAAGATATTCCAGATAATTCCCTGTACGAAGATCTTATGCTCATACATGGCGATGAGTGAGCCAAGAGTTTCGGGGGTTATCTTTTTTACCAGGATGGAATTGGTAGGACGGTTACCTTCAAAAACTTTAAATGGTGCAAGGGTTTCAATTTCCTGCTCCGATTTTCCGGCTTCTTTCAATTCCGTGATAACTTCTTCTTCTGTCTTTCCGTTCATTAATGCCTCGGTTTGGGCGAAGAAATTCGAAAGCAGAAGGGAATGATGGGCGCCTACGGGATTATGAGACTGTGCCGGTGCAATGAAATCTGCCGGGATCAGTTTGGTCCCCTGATGGATGAGCTGATAAAAAGCATGCTGGCCGTTTGTCCCTGGTTCTCCCCAGATGATAGGACCGGTCTGATAGTTTACTCTTTCGCCGTTACGGTCTACATATTTTCCGTTACTTTCCATATCTCCCTGCTGGAAGTAGGCGGCGAAACGGCTCATATACTGATCGTAAGGCAGTATAGCATGGCTTTCGGCCTCAAAGAAGTTATTGTACCAGATGCCGAGCAGTGCCAGGATCACCGGAAGGTTTTGTTCGAATTCTGTTTCGCGGAAGTGCCTGTCCATTGCGTGGGCTCCTGCCAGCAGTGCTTTGAAGTTATCAAAGCCGATTCCCAGAGCTATGGAGGTACCAATGGCACTCCATAGAGAATAGCGTCCGCCTACCCAATCCCAAAAGCCGAACATGTTATTCGTGTCGATGCCAAAAGCTGCTACTGCTTTTTCATTTGTTGACAATGCGGCAAAATGTTTTGCCACATCGCTGTCTGATGCGCCTTCCTGGAGGAACCAGTTACGTGCAGTATGAGCATTCGCCATTGTCTCCTGCGTGGTGAATGTTTTGGAAGCAATGAGGAACAATGTAGACTCTGCTTTTACTTTCTTCAGGGTTTCGATGATGTGCGTTCCATCGACGTTGGAGACAAAGTGCAGGTTAAGATGGTTTTTATATGCTTTTAAGGCTTCCGTTACCATCACAGGGCCCAGATCAGAACCGCCGATCCCAATGTTGACAATGTCTGTGATCGTTTTGCCTGTATATCCCTTCCATTCGCCTGAAATGACAGAATTTGAGAATTGCTCTATCTTCCTCAATACTCCGTTAACATCGGGCATTACGTCGGCACCGTCTACCTT
>JBQGEO010000517.1:0-3570 GCA_052039655.1 Pararcticibacter sp. | reverse complement strand
CAGGGGAGACAGAGCCCGGATCAGCCAGGTTTTAACGAACATGATCTCAAACGGCATAAAGTATTCGCCGGATTCAGCGTCAGTGACTGTTTATACGAGAATTGAGGATAACCAGGTTAAGGTATTTGTCGCGGATCACGGAATCGGCATCCCGCCGGGTGAAATCAGGAATATTTTTAAGCGTTTTTACAGGGTGAACAGCGTAAAAGAGTCATTTCAAGGGCTAGGCCTGGGACTCTATATATCCCATCAGATAATAGAACGCCACGGTGGAAAAATGGAGGTGATAAGTGAAATTAACAGGGGCTCTACGTTTTGGTTCAGTTTACCGTTGTTCTGAAAATAGGATCGTTTAACTGATGATGCCGGGTGGCTTTACCGTAATACAGAAGAAGTAAGGACTTCTTCTGTATTTGTAAAACCGGATCTTTGAGGCAATTCCGCCTGACTTGCAAACGCTTATCCTCCCAGTACTTCGTCAATCATGCCAAATTCTTTCGCTTCAGAAGCGATCATCCAGTAATCCCTGTCGGATGCATCGTGTACACTCTGATAATCTCGGCCGGTGTGTTTTGCGATTATCTCGTAAAGTTCCCTCTTCAGTTTCAAAACTTCGCGTGCTGTAATTTCGATATCTGACGCTTGTCCCTGCACTCCTCCCAATGGCTGGTGGATCATAACCCGGGCGTGACTGAGAGCAGCCCTTTTGCCGGGGGCTCCTGCACAGAGAAGGACGGCAGACATAGATAATGCGGTACCGGTGCAAATTGTTGCTACATCGGGTTCGATATATTGCATCGTATCATAGATGCCCAGGCCGGAATAAACTACTCCACCCGGTGAATTAATGTAGATCTGGATATCCCGCTTGCTGTCTATGGACTGAAGGAAGAGAAGCTGTGCCTGTATGATATTTGCCACCCTGTCATCAACAGGTTCGCCCAAAAAGATCACTCTGTCCATCATCAGACGGCTGAATACATCCATCTGAGCGACGTTCAGGGCTCTTTCTTCGATGATATAAGGGGTCATTGCCAGAGGCAGGGTGCTTTTGTTGACAGATGATATGAAGCTGTCAACCATGCCGCTTTCAATACGCCTGTGCTTGATGGCGTATTTTCTGAATTCGTTTTTTTCTGTCATGATACAATTACGTATTGTGAAATATGCTCAGTATTTTGTTTCGGAATCCTGGTTTTCCCGGATCGTTAAAAAGTTTATCGAAGACTGCCGATGCTTCTTTTTTTATTTCATTTCTTGCATATGAAGTAATGATCGTATAGGTCTTTTTCTGCCATTCGACATTTTCCGACAGCAGCGGATTTAAAATAAGCCTTGCCTCAAACAAGAGGGCATCCTGCGGAGATAGTTTATCCATGAGATAATCCTCCGCTTCTTTTATCTCATTCAATGAAGTCCTCATATTGAAACGATTTTTCTTTTACGGTATTCCTGACCTTTTCCATGCATTTGTGTTTCTGTACGGTGGCAGACCGGATCCCGGAGTATCCAAAGTGAGCCGCTATTTCGTCGGGACTAAACTTGTCGTAGTAGAAAGCTTTTAATAAGTCCATACATTTTTGTCCGGCACTAGCCAGAAAATCAGTAATCCTCTGCTGGGAAATTACAGGTATTGAAGGCTGAGGAGCTTGCTGGTTCTCATGAAGGTCATCGAGATTGATGTTCATAGAACCTTCCCTGTACTTCTTGATCCACAGTATCTTAGAAGTTCCCAGGATATAAGCGTTCTCATTTTCCACTTCATGGTTACTTCTGGTTTTCTCATAGAAAACGATGAGAGCATCCTGGAAGACATCTTGTGCCTCCTCCAGGTTCCCGCCCTGCCGCTTAATATATCTTGCTACGAGAGGAAAAACCTTCTCGTAGAGACCGGTGAATAATTTTTCACGCTGCTCTGCCTGCTTTAGAGTGCGATTCTTTTTCATGTGTGATGGTGTTTATTTGTATGTGCTGTTTTTCCGCCAATTATCACCTTTTATTAAAAAATAATAATACAAATAAATGCAGTAAGATGGGAGAGTGGAACAAGTGCTTAAATATGTCTGCACAAATAACACAATGGTAATTTTGATAAGGATTTCTTAAGTATGTTACCCTGCGGTATTTCGGCAATTGACAGTTGTAAAAGCCTGCTTATCATAAGATGTGCCTTCTGTCTTGCTGGCAAACCTAATGGACTCTTTTAAAGTTGGTCTCTAAATTTTGTTGTGCATTTTGCTGTAGACTATGACTGCTGTTCTTTGAAAATTTCTTATGACCCGTCACAAGGGGATGGATTTTCATCGACTGGCAATCAGTAGCCGATAGACACTTCAGCTCTTGATGATCACCGGGGTAACCGATAATTGTGGCGTTTCTTCAGTAGATTGAGATTGCACCCATTTTCTCCTCAATTTATCTATTGGCTTATCATACAACAGATAAAATAAGTAGCTTAACGTTATGGTGGCTACTATATAAATTGCTGAATAGGGGAGGCGTTGTTTTATCGACATCCCTTCGACCAGATCACTGTAAGGCATAAGCAGGACCCAATGACATAGGTAGATAACAAATGAAATGTCTCCCAGTACCCTGTCCAACTTTGAGCTTTTATTTTTTACAGAGTTACTGATCAGCGGGATCAGCAGAAATGGCAAAAGCTCATTTAAATACCTGTTGTATGCAGTTGAGTTGTCCTGTACGGTTAACTTCCTAAGATCGGGAAAAATATATTGAACGAATAAAAGTGCTAAGAATAAAAGAGTGAATATTAGCTCTGTCTTTTTACTGAACGTATATTTTTTCAGGTACATCATTATGCCGAGAGCAAAATAAAACACATAGGAGAGGAGCGATTTTGATAACGGATTATCATGGAAGAATAAAAGCGTAATTGCTGTTATGACAAATAGAACACCTAAAGACAGATGATTCATTTTTTTTAATAACAACAGCAGCGCGGGATAAATGATATAGAACTGAAGTTCGATATCCAGTGACCATGCTGGTATAAGAACGGTACTTTTTAAATGATTAAAGCCCAGCAAAATTATATTAGGCAACCACTCTATGATGCTTCTAAAGCTGCCGTCTATACTCAATGATGCCTCATAAAGGTCCCGGTTCAGAAAATAGCTTACAACAAAACCCAGGAGATTGAACAGAAGAAAAACTGGGAACAAGCGCCAGATCCGGCTTATATAAAATACTTTTACAGTCGATTGAAGCTTCGAGTATTTATTTTCATACAAAAATGTAACCCAGTAGCCGCTGATTATAAAGAAACAGTGTACAGCCAGGTGACCTATAAAGACCAATTTGGTCGTATGAAATAAAACAACAGCTAACGCTAAAATAAATCTGATAATTCCTGGCTTTAACATATTCGATGGATAGATAATGGCTGCACGAAAGAAGTTTATGATTGTGATGTTTCTAAAATTAAGACTGTGATTGCGTTTAAATAGAGTTCTAAGGTATTAAAAAATATGATATTATAAAATTTATTCGCTTAGCCGGCAGCTTTTTAGACATGCTCCTTCACTGCATTCATAACAAAAGGGGGTG
>JBQGEO010000516.1:0-5862 GCA_052039655.1 Pararcticibacter sp. | reverse complement strand
TCGTGAGGCAGGTTGGAACTCATAGTTTCAGAGAAAGGCGTGGTCTGTGGAATAAAATCTTTATCATGGCCTGGCTTGCTGTAATCATACGGCCATCTGTATACGCTGGGGATTTCGCCCGGCCAGTTACCGTGAATACCTTCCACCGGAGTAGTCCATTCCAGCGTATTGGCTTCCCATGGATTCTGTGTTGCCTTCTTTCCGTAGAAGATAGAATGAAAGAAATTCCATAAGAATGCCACCTGCCCAAGTGCAGCAATAATAGCAGCCCATGAAACAAATTTATTAACGGTAAGCCACTCTTTCATAAATTCGAATTCGGTGAAAGCATAGTAACGGCGGGGAACGCCGTCCAGCCCCATAAAGTGCATTGGGAAGAATACCAGGTAAGCACCAAAGAATGTCAGCCAGAAATGCAAATAACCAAGCTTCTCATCCATCATTCTGCCGAACATCTTTGGAAACCAGTGGTAAACACCACACAACATTCCG
Organism: Pararcticibacter sp.; assembly: GCA_052039655.1. Lineage (GTDB taxonomy): Bacteria > Bacteroidota > Bacteroidia > Sphingobacteriales > Sphingobacteriaceae > Arcticibacter. The sequence goes on along the minus strand of JBQGEO010000516.1, from coordinate 5,370 downwards.
AATATTGCCGCTGACCCCATTACAAGGTGGAAGTGAGCAACAACAAAATAAGTATCGTGAAGATTAATATCCAGTGAAGCATTTCCCAGGAAAATCCCGGTTAAACCACCGGAGATGAAAAAGGAAACCAGGCCTATTGCGAACATCATTGCAGGAGTAAACCTGATATTACCTCTCCATAGAGTTGCAAGCCAGTTAAATGTCTTCACAGCCGAGGGAACAGCAATAATCAGAGTCGTTATCATAAAGACACCACCGAGGAATGGATTCATCCCTGTTACGAACATGTGATGCCCCCATACTATAAACGACAGCACGGTTATCCCGATCAGTGAATACACCATTGCATGATAACCGAAGATCGGCTTACGTGCGTTAACAGACATTACTTCTGAAGCGATACCCATTGCCGGCATGATGACGATATAAACCTCAGGGTGGCCCAGGAACCAGAAAAGATGCTGAAATAAAATAGGACTTCCTCCCTGCTGGGGTAAGATCTGCCCCTGGATCACCAGGTCAGAAAGATAGAAACTCGTACCCGCGCTGCGGTCAAAAATAAGTAATACTACTCCTGCTACCAAAACAGGGAATGAAAGCACACCAAGGACTGCAGTGAGGAACAACGCCCAGATAGTAAGAGGCATTTTCCATAGATCCATACCCTTAGTCCGCATGTTCAGGATGGTACTGATATAGTTCAGAGATCCCATCAGTGAAGACGCGATGAACAATACCATACTTGCCAGCCACAATGTCTGCCCGGTACCAGACCCAGATATTGCCTTTGGTAAAGCAGATAAAGGAGGATAAATAGTCCATCCCGCACTCGCTGGCCCGCTCTCTACAAAGAACGAAGAGATCATGATCACCGACGCAAGGAAAAATAACCAATAAGAAAGTGCATTAACCAGTGGTGATGCCATATCCCGTGCACCAATCTGCAATGGAATAAGCAGGTTACTGAAAGTACCACTTAAGCCGGCAGTAAGCACGAAAAACACCATGATGGTTCCATGGATGGTGACAAGTGCCAGATAAAAATCAGGCTTTATTCTTCCTCCTTCTGCCCATTTTCCGAGGAAAGTCTCAAGAAGAGGGAAGCTTTGATCCGGCCAGCCGAGCTGGATACGAAAGAGGATTGATAAAAGCATTCCGATCACCGCCATAATAATACCGGTGATAAGGAATTGCTTAGCAATCACTTTATGATCCAGGCTGAATATATATTTGGACACAAATGACTGATGATGATGACCGTGATCATCATGCTGATGCCCTGAATGCTCTAATGTATGATGAATTGCTGTACTTGACATATTCTCAACCTATCTGTTTACTGATTATTAATCGCTAATTTGTTATCTGCCTTTGCCGCCTCCGATTTAACCATTCTCTGCTCAGTTTCCTTCTTCACATCGTCATTGTAATATAGCGGTTGTTTGGCAATCCACTCGTTATACTCCTTTTCATCTACAACCCTTACCTTATATTGCATATTGTAATGTCCGGTTCCACAGATCTTGTTACACAATAAAACATAATCAAAGGCAGCATTTCCCGTTTTCTCACGCATCTCATCAGTAGTAAAACGGGGAGTAAACTGAAAATAAGTAGGCATACCGGGAACAGCATTCATCTGTACCCTGAAATCAGGAATATAGAAACTGTGAAGAATATCCTTTGAGTTGATGGTGAACCGTACAGGTCTCCCTTTCGGAAGAACGATCTCGCCCCCTAATTTATCATCCCAGCTTTTCTTATCAGTAAAATCGATACCAAGTGAATTTATCGGCGTGGTTAGTTTGTAATTTCTCACACCCAATTGATTGTCTTCTCCGGCATAACGAACATTCCATTTAAACTGTTCACCCGTTACCTCTACAGATAAAGCCCGCTTTATCTCTTCTTCAGGAGGATTCGTGATACTTCTCCACGTGAAAAACCCGAATACAACCAAAGCCGTCAAAACAAGTGCAGGAATAATAGTCCACAATCGCTCGATCGCGTTATTGTGCGGATAATAATAAGCCTTTCTTTTCTCAGACCCTTTATAACGGAATGAAAAACCGAACAGCAGGAATTGAGTAATGACAAAAACGATGGTTGTAATAGTGATTGTCACCATCATCATATTATCAATACGTTCTCCGTGTACAGATCCTGATGGACCTGTGGCTACATTCCCCCAGGTATGGTACGACCAGTATGTGCCATAAAACAGGATAGCAAGCGTAATGATGAACAGAAATGCCTGAACAGTATTTCTGTTAAGTGGTGCCTGCTTCCCTTGTATCTCTCTTGTTAGTTCGTACACTTTCAGCACCTTTCCGATGACACCGAGAAATATGCAAACGAGAATAAAAAGAATGACATAAAATGCAGCAGATTTATACATTGCTGTATTTTGCACCACCTCTTCGGCTGAAGCCAATGTTGTTCCGTCATCTGTTTCCGATTCCGAAACAGCAGTGGGGGTCTCCCCAATAGACCCCGTTGTTGAGTTGATTTGCTGAGCGGTGTCAGCAGCAACCATATCGCCCTCTGTGGCCGGTGAGGCCTGGCGGGCTAATACTTGTATGCTACTGATAAGTAAGCATACAACAAGTACTGCAAAAAAGCTCCTGATATTAAAAATTCTATTAAACTGCATTTCTTTCTAACAATTCTTGACTTAAATCCTTCTGTAAAGTATTATTATATAGAGTGATGTAAACTTTCTTCAAGGAAAGGATGGTTCTTCGGAATTAAAGCATGCTTGCTCAGCTGATTAAGCATCAGGAAGCTGAATAATCCTGCAAAGCCTATGGCTGTACCGATCTCAATGATTCCGAAACCAGGATGCTCCTCTACAGTTCCGGGCATGATCATGATATAATAATCCAGCCAGTGTCCCATCAGCAGAAGAATGCATACAAATAAAAGGGTATTAGTCCTTCTCTTTGCATCTCTCGTCATCAGAATTAAAACAGGTGCTACAAAATTGATCACAATATTCAACCAGAACCATGGCTTGTAATTGTCTTCCCATCTCTTGTAAAAGTATACTGTCTCCTCCGGAATATTAGCATACCACGTAAGAAGGAATTGTGCAAACCATACATAGGTCCAGAAGATAGAAAACGCAAATACAAGCTTACCAAGATCATGGAAATGGCTATCATTAAGCCAGTTCATATATCCCGACCTTTTTAGCAGTATAGCCGTTATCGAAATAACACAAAGACCGCTTACCCACATAGCCGCAAAATTATACCAGCCAAACATCGTTGAAAACCAATGAGCTTCAAGAGACATGATAGTATCAAAAGACCATATAGGTGTAGTAAAACCAAAGATCACAAGGAAAATTGCGGAAATCTTAAAACTCTTCTTATAGCTTTTCAGTCCGCCTTCCAGATCTTCGTTCCTGGAAAACCGCGTCAGAGAGAGAGCAAAAATGCTGTATATTCCCAAAAAGATTACCTGCCTTATAATGAAGAAAGGAACATTAAGATAACTGGCTTTGTTTGCAATAATCGGATCATAATTCTTATGCCCGGGGATAGTAATCCCTTCGTGGTTCCAGTGATGATACAGATTATGAGTAAATAATCCGGCAACACAGATCGCAATTAAAATAATCGATGCGATAGGAAGCACCTTTGCAAAAGCCTGGGGTATTCTAAGGAGAGCTGCAGACCAGCCAGCCTGGGTAACAAACTGAAGTGCAAGAAAGAAAGCCCCCGCTGCACATACAGATGTAAAGTAATAGCCCATTAATAAAAGATTCGCGAAAGTCCGCTCCGCGTGATTCTCTGCCGGATCCATTAGAAAACCATATAAGATGGCTAGTATTCCGATCACAATAGCAATTAAACTCCAGGTTTTTGCTTTTCCAGAGAATTCGTATTGTTGAGTAAAATTATGTGTATGATGACTGTGAGTTCCCATTTGGCTTAAACATTAACTATTGAAGTTTTTGCAATTCATGAACGTACATAACGATCTTCCATCTTTCGGTGGGATTAAGCTGCGTACGGTGCGGCCCCATAAGATTTAAACCGTAAGTGATCGTATGAAAAATCTTTCCATCGGTTAAATCCTTCATAGCTCCTCCTCTTGAGGAATTTCCCGTTGAATATGAGGGAGGAGGAGGAAACTTTTCCAACTTAATAATTTGCCCGTCACCGTGCCCCTGGGTTCCATGACAATGTGAACACATATGAAGATATAGGGTCCTTCCCTGTGATAAATTCTGCTGAGTTGCAGGAAGCGGATTCTTCAGGTTAGCACTGGCTGCCTGATATCCTTCCGGTGTATTCGGATAAACATCGGTAACAGGATCATATCCTACCGGCATCGTCCCTTCCGGCGGTAACTGAGCAGTTTGTCCGTTTGCAAAATTATCGTTAGGCTGATCCGGGTTAAATGCAATCGGATCGTACATATTCCGGGCAAACTCCAGCCCAGGGTTCTTCTTATTGCCACAGGATGAAAGGCCGGCGGCAACAGCAACCGTAATGACTGCTGCACTTATTATCCTGAGCTTATTCATAACTAACATACTTCCTTTCATTATGCTTTACTTCTACAGCTCCAGCATCTTTTAAAAGATTTTCAATTTTATCCGGATAAGGATTCGCCTTGGCATCTACCGCGATTATAAAACGATCATCTGTCGCCCGCAAATCCATTACCCTTGGCGCTCTTCCCGGGAAGAAATGATTGGCATAAAAGAATGTAAACATCATTCCATATGCAGCAAACAGAACGGTAAGCTCAAAGGTAATCGGAACGAAATTGGGCATAGCAAACGCAGGCTTCCCACCAATGTTCATCGGCCAGTCGTAAACCAGCATATAATAAATCATGGAGATTGCAGTAATTGTACCGGTAAGACCGAAACAAAATGCTGCAATAGGAAGTCTGGACCGCTTATATCCAAGCTTTTCCTCAATTCCGTGAATAGGCATAGGGGTATAAACATCATAAATGCCTACATTATTTTCCTGAAGCTTCTCGATCCCGTGCATCAGATCATCAGGATCTTCAAAATGGCCTAATATATATTTGACGTTGCTCATTTTTAAATATTCGCGTATTCAGTTTTTGACACACTATCATATTTCTCCAAAGAATTCTTATAGAACTCTGCCTGTTCTGGGTCTACCTTTCCTTCCCTGATCAGCTTCTGCTTAGCCTGATCGCTTGAACTTTTCAGGATCAGTTTAACCTCAGCCATCGCAATACCAGGAAGAACTCTCAGGAACAACAGGAATAATGTAAAGAACACTCCGATTGACCCTACAAAGAGCAGAACGTCTACGACAGTAGGATAAAACATAACCCAGCTCGAAGGTATAAAATCACGGTGTAGGGAAGTCACGA
>JBQGEO010000515.1:0-2121 GCA_052039655.1 Pararcticibacter sp. | reverse complement strand
AATAAAAGGTTGAAAACAGTTAAAGCTTTTCCGGGAGGCTTTCCAGGTGCGTTTGATATTGGAGAAGGCTGAAGGGGGCGGGTTAATCTTGCTAAGCAAATATACATTTTATGTTAGCTCTGTCTAATGTTTTTTCGTTTTAAGAAAGTGGTCATTGGGCGATCTATAGCTGAATGTTCAGCTCGTTTTGAAAAGATCTTTTTTATTTTTCGGTTTATGAATAAATTCTTTGAATTTTTCTCCGAAGCATTATATTTGCAGTCCAATTAGCGAGGGGGATTAGCTCAGCTGGCTAGAGCGCTTGCATGGCATGCAAGAGGTCATCGGTTCGACTCCGATATTCTCCACTCAAAAATCAGGCACTTGCAAGCAAATGTAGGTGCCTTTTATTTTGATGACCTTTCGATGACCTCCAATAAATGTCACTTTCAAAGGTGGTGCATGTAAAATGAATTATTTTATCAGGAGCTTTTCAGTTGTAGACAGATGTATTATCCGGATTAATTTATCATGTTCAGAGCCTGTGTTAATTCTTCAATTCTTTTGCTTCGAACGACTTTCTGGTAATCGTCAAACGAACTGTTTATCTTCCGGTCCCGGATGCTTGTTAAATGCGACAGATTCTTCTTCCAACGGTTAATCACTTGCGGAGAAAATTTCATGTTATCTGATGGTGTGAAAAAGCGTTCAGGAATTTCTGCTTTGTAGCCTAACGCTTCCAGTTGTCTTTTAATCTGAGGTAAATGAGCTGCACCAAAAACAAATACCACTACATTACCGCTTTTCAGATATTGTAAGCTGTTTTCTACAATGCGCCTGTTCCGCTCATGCCAGCTTCCCATTGCTATCTCCGAAACCGGATTACTTGCCACTACCTTTTCAAATAGTGAATCCATCACATTGATGTTCTCCGGAGCGTGTATAAAGTCATACAACGATACCCCTGCGAATTTATTTATTCTATTAGTATAGTCGTTCGTTATATCTGTCTGAACTTCTTTAACGTCTTCAGGAAAGATGCTCTCGGCCAATACCTGGGTGGATAGATCAATTCTCCAGTCAACAGGAACAAAGTGATAGTTATGCTTCTTTGCCATTTCCGACAATGCCGAGGCCTCCAAAGGGAAATAGCCTTCCATGTTCTGTTTAAATGCTTCAGGTGTAATCTCTCCGCATACTACATCAGGATTTAGTTGGGTCACCTGGTTCAGCAAATCGTTTATGGTATAGTGAAACGCTGGATTAAAATGCATGGAATGCACCGTTCCAACAAGGTATATTTTAGGAGTACCCGAATGATTGTTTTTGACCTTTACCTGAGTAAAAACTAGTTTAGGAATTAAAATAAACAGAACTCCGACAAGGCAATATCTGATAGTGGTTATATTCATCTAAACGTGTTTATGTGGGTAACAAAACAAGTTGTCTACCGTTCCAAATATAATGAATTATCAAATACTTCATAGATTCCGTTAAATGACATTATAGCCCTTCAATTTTAAGGCGGAAGTTCACCTTCATTATCATTTTATCTTATTGTACGCTTTTGGTTTCATGCCGATATTCTGCTCAAACACGTCGGTAAAAAGACTGAGATTTTCAAAACCTAAAGCGTAGTTGGCTCCCGCTACAGAAGTTTGCTGCACGCCCAGGCGCCATGTGGCTTCCGCATGCGTTGTTTTTTGAAAGTAATCGTAGATGCCCATTCCGAAGATCAGGATGAAAAGTTTCCGCGCAACAGACAAAGCGTTAGTGCAGCTTAAGGCGGTATCTGGAGTTCAGACGGGCACCAGCAGTTTTATCCCATTCCGATAAATGAGAAAACTGTTAATACACATTTAACCCAAAATTCGTAATAATGAGCAGTCTTTTAGTAGTTTAATAAAGGGGGAGCGGTTGCAGAAACTGGGGCTTTTTAACTGAGTTATTGCCAGCTTTAAATTATTTGATATATTATTAAACTTTCAAAATGTTTTGAAAGTTTAATAAGTTTTACTATATTTGTCTTATGGAATTAGCCGAAGCAAAGAGAAAGTTTATTGAAGCCTGGGGAAAGCTGGGATCAGAGTGGGGGATAAACCGTACTATGGCTCAGGTTCATGCTTTACTGCTTATTTCGCC
>JBQGEO010000514.1:0-3001 GCA_052039655.1 Pararcticibacter sp. | reverse complement strand
AAAAAGGTTATAATAAAAGCAAGTTCATTAGCATTTCTATTAGCAGGTCTTTCCTTTGGTGTAATGGCTCAGACAACCGATCAGCCAGCCACTTCCCGGGCGGTACGCTTAAGCATCGCTCCTGAATTTGGTTTACCTGTTGGAAATTTGTCTGACTCTCATGACTGGAGCTTCGGCGGATCTTTACAGGCCGACTATCCGGTTGCAAAAGATTTATTTGCCACTCTTAATGCCGGTTATAATAATGTTTTTGGTAAATCAGTAGCAGGAGTGGATGTTACAGACCTGCAGTTGATTCCCGTGAAGGCAGGATTAAAATACTTCCCTACAAAGATGTTCTATGTTCAGGCAGAAGCAGGAGCGGCGTTCCTGGCTAATAAATCAGACTTTGTGGGCGGAAAATCTGCTTCCTTTGTCTACGCACCCCAGGTGGGAGTCCAGCTGCCCTTCAGTGACAAGAGCTTTTTGGATGCAGGTATTCGTTTTGAAGGAAATACAAAATTTGTTGAGGGAGGAGATGCCGCCAATTTCTTCGGCCTTCGCCTCGCTTACTCCTTTCAATTGTAAGAATCTTATACAATAATCCCAACTATATATAATCCGGCACCTGTCTCTATATGATGAAGAGGCAGGTGTTTTTTATTCTGTACCTGACCCTTTTTTTCCCCGCAATGAACAACATCCGGCCGGAGTTGTTGAATGGAGTAAAATTTAAAAATACATTCATGAGAAAACTATTTGCACTGGTACTAACATTGACACTGTCTGTTTGTCTTGGAAAAACCACTTATGCGCAGTCTGACGAGAACCGCACAAAGATACAGCTAGCCATTACGTTCAGAGGGAAAAGCATTGTAACGGACCTAAACTCTGTTGCCACATCCCTCTCCCGTTATTACGACACTTCCCCTATGTCGGCAGCTGCCAAGGATACGACTAGAAAATCGCTCCAGACTGCATCTGTTAACCAGGGACAATATTATATTAATATGGATGCCAAAAGCATTAGTGACGAACTTCTAAAAATACTGGCCGGAAAGCAAAATCGTTTCGACGGCTCCATTACCATTACAGATACCTACGGAAAAAAGCCAACCCGTACCATCGCCTTTAAACAGGCCGCCCTCTACAGCTATTCTGATCAGTATTCCACTATGTCATACAGCGAAAGCTACGCGTCAACAGCTATATCATTGGATTGTAAAGAGCTATCCATCAACGGCATTGCCCTTGAGCGGTAAAAACGAATTAATATCAACGCAAGCAGGCCCCTACCGAAAGACGGCAGGGGCCTGCTCTATTTAATCAGCACCTCAGCTTTACTCCTTTTTCTTTCTCGGATTCGGCCCTGCTTTCTTTTCCATGTCTTTCAGGGTTTTCTCTTTGAAGTCATTCAGCGCATCTGCTAGCTGCTGCAATTCCGGGTCCAGTCCAGGAGCGAACTCTTCCGGCCTTTCAGGTGCAACAGGAATCGGATAAGACTCATCTGGTTCTTTTTTGGTGATGAGCTCCGTTCCATCGTTAGCCGGCGCACTCCCGCTGAAAATCTTTTCCATTTCCGAGCTGTCCAGGCGGAAGTGATACTGTTCGCGGTGAATACCTGCATCCAGCAGCTTTTTTACTTCAGGGTATTGTGAAGAATCGAATTTCGGAATCGGAAGCGTCTTCGCCCAGTCAACTCCCAGCGTTTCCAACGCTTTGGCAAAAGCCATTTGATGCGCCTCATCCCTCACTATGAGGAACGAAATGGTCGCCCTTAACGTTTTATTGTCCGACATCTGGTAGATCCTTGATTTCTGAATCCGGCCCGTTGCTTCCAGTACCAGGTTGTCCATCAGATCGAGCACCAGGTTTCCGTGGTTGTGCACATAAGAACCGCTCCATGGATTTCCGGCAGCATCTACCGGTAAGGCTCCCTGGGCTCCCACGATAAAGTGGTGCGGATTTTTAGCGAGTTTGCCAATGTCGAGGGTTTCTTTTCCTCCTTTTCCTGGGGTATCGAACTTATCGCCACTGTATCCCGGAGCTCCGTCCAGCAACTGCGCGATCGTTTTACTGATCAGCTCAACGTGGCTTATTTCCTCGATCCCAATTCCCTGAATGAGGTCCAGATACGGAATCCCGTCACCTCTGAAGTTAAAACTTTGAAAGAGAAACTGCATCATTGTCCGCATTTCTCCGAACTGACCTCCCAAGCCTTCCTGTAAGGCATTCGCTGCCGCCGGATCCGGTTCGTCAGCTACAATGGGATTAATTAATTTCTGAAGATGATAAAACATAGTGTAGATTTTTGAAGATTGAACAGGATGAGAATCCCAAAAGTTTGCGTATTTCCCGCAAAAAAACAAGTAAAATTGCCATTGGCGACAATTAACAGAGATTCAGTTTAGTCATCTGAGGTTATTGACTGTAAATTTAAGCAAGTGTCCCCGTTTTAAAAACAGAATCGTCATGGGGGTAAATAGTCGTAAACTCATGAAAGAATTCGCATTGATCTTCAGGCTGCAAAGTATAGCCGATTTTAAACCGTCTCCGGAACAAATGCAGGAGCGCATGAACTGGCTGGCAGGAATTGCCGCACAGAACAAACTTGTCAACAAAGGTGGTACCCTCTTGCCCGGTGCGGGAAGTGCCAAAACATTAAGGCCAAAGGAAGTTGTGACCGATGGCCCCTGCATCGGAATGACAGATTTTATCAGTGGCTACGTAGTTGTTAGCGCCGCCGACATAGAAGAAGCACTGGAGATGGCAAAAGAGAACCCAATCTTTACGATCGGCGGAAGCATCGAAGTAAGAGAAGTTTTAAAACGCGACTAGTGCGCCAAAAGACCAGTGCAGCCACAGCTTCGGATTACATTTTCTCAGACAGAATCCCCGGCACAGCGACCTCTCCCTCGTCATTCCGGGGATTTTTCATCTGGCGGCATCACAAGCCTCCTTCTTAATCTTTCCTTAACATTTTCATCATCTCCTCATATACTTGAGCTGTTAACTTTACCCC
>JBQGEO010000513.1:0-2190 GCA_052039655.1 Pararcticibacter sp. | reverse complement strand
ATATAAAAGGTGTTTGCAGGAAAAGAAAAGCTCCGTGCTGACATGCAATGCGGGCTCCGTTCAAAACTATTTTTCTTTTTGTGTTGTTAGCAGGGGGTTGGCACAGAATATATCCATATCGAAATCGGTTCAGATCCTTTTGCTCTTGTTCCTCATCTTTGGCGGTCTTTATTTCGCCCGTGAATTTTTGATCCCTTTAACTTTCGGCGGCCTGTTAGCCACTTTATTACTGCCCTTCAGCCGTCGTCTCGAAAAAAAAGGCATTCACAAAGGTATTGCTATTGTAATGTGTCTTCTCGGTCTGTTGCTCATAGCGGGAGGGATCTTAGCCCTCATTGTATGGCAGGTGTCTGACCTGGCAACGGATGTGTCGGAGATGCAGCAGCAGATTGCCGGCCTGATTGGAAAGATACGGAACTTTCTGAGTACGGCGATCGGGATTTCAGGTGAGAAACAAAAGGAGATCATTGAACAGCAGCAACAATCTTCGGGAGTTGCTCAGATGGCCAGCATGGTCACCGGAACGATGGGGGTGCTGGTAGATTTCATTCTTGTGACGGTCTACGCTTTTTTATTTATTTACTTCAGGCACCGGCTTAAAAAGTTTATCCTCATGCTGGTCCCTGCCGAAGAAATAGACCGTACTGAGAAGGTGATCAGCCAGTCTGCCAAGGTTGCTTACCAGTATCTTTCGGGCCTCTCTATAATGATTGTGATGTTGTGGATCTTTTACAGCATCGGGTTCTCTATTGCCGGGCTTAAGAGCGCTGTGTTTTTTGCGATCTTATGCGGTATCCTGGAGATTGTTCCTTTTGTCGGAAACCTTACGGGGACAGGAATTGCAGTGCTGATGGCGGTTTCCCAGGGGGAAGGTTCCGGGCTGATACTTGGAGTCCTGGGTACTTATCTCTTTGTTCAATTCATTCAATCTTATATCCTGGAGCCACTGGTGGTAGGCGCCGAGGTGAACATTAATCCTTTGTTCACAATAGTGGTACTGGTGCTCGGAGAGAGCCTTTGGGGGATTGCAGGGATGATCCTCGCTATTCCTTTACTGGGCATTACCAAGATTCTATTCGATAATATAGAATCTCTCAAGCCTTATGCGTACCTGATAGGAGGAGATTCTAAGCAGCGAAAGGGATGGGGGGAGAGGATGAGGAAGTTGCTGAGACAATATTCAATATCCAAAAGCTAACAGCCAACCCCTCATAGCTGAATACCTTACTTGATCGAAATAGAATAAGGTAACCGGGCCTGAATGCCGGTAAAACGGAGGGCGTCTTTGAGCTGTTTGTAATACTGATATTGTTCGCCAAGCTCCGCTTTGGTGAAACGTTCCCTGAGTTTATCTTCTCCTGATTTGAAAATGGATTCCAAAGGATCTTTCTGTGAAGGGTAAGATACCATTTTATAATCCTTAAGTTTCGCCATTTTGGCTGCGGATTGTATGGCCTGGTCTATGTTTCCAAGGCGGTCAACTAATCCGTTCTTTAAAGCTTCTGAACCACTCCAAACACGTCCCTGGCCAATTTGATTGATATATTCCTGTGTTTTCTTACGACCATCCGCTACCCGTTTTGTGAAAGTGCCATAAATGCGGTTTACCTCTTTTTGAATGATCAGTTTTTCAGCATCGGTAAGGGGGCGTGTAATAGAACCAAGATCGGCATGGGCGGCTGTTTTAACCCCGTCAAATGTGACGCCGAGCTTATTGTTAAAGAATTTCTGCATATTAGGGATAATTCCGAATACGCCAATAGAACCTGTAATAGTATTGGGTTCAGCAAAAATAGAATCAGCCGCACATGCGATATAATAGCCGCCGGAAGCAGCAACGTCTCCCATAGATACGATTACCGGTTTAACTTTACGGGTGAGAGCGACTTCCCGCCAGATTACATCTGATGCCAGCGCGCTGCCGCCAGGGGAGTTAATCCTGAAAACGACTGCTTTGATCTTATCATCCGTTCTCACTCTCCTGATTGCCCTTGAAATTCTTTCGGAACCGATCGTTTCATCGTCACCTTCTCCTCCGGTTATCTCGCCTGAGGCATAGACTATAGCGATCCTGTTATTAATATCACCACTTTCCGGTTTGTTATTTTTGATATAGCCAGCAAGTGTGACAGATTTTATATCGTCTTTCTTGTCGGTCTCAGTTAATTTTTTCAGTTCATCAATTACCTC
>JBQGEO010000512.1:0-4185 GCA_052039655.1 Pararcticibacter sp. | reverse complement strand
AGCTACAACGCCGGCGGCGGCGGCGGATCGTACATTAACGGCACACTTGTGGACAGTGGCCGCGGCGGCGCAACAGGGGGCGGTCATGGGAAGGTTATTATAACCTGGGTTACTACCCCATAAACTAACGTTGCTGTCCGGGGAGCGCTCACAATTACAGGTTGTCAGCTATAAGGGCAATGGTATTTTCCCCTTTTAGCTTACCGCCTCACATAATGATGCGCTACGCATCCGTTTTCGAAAGTTCTGGCACTTACCAATCTCAGATTCAGCAGTTCATTCAGGCTCCCTGACGGGAAGAGAGGCCGCCCATGCCCTGCAATGATCGGGTGAATGACAAGGTAAAATTCATCAATCAGACCCACCTTTATCAATTCGGGCAGCAGGCTTACACTGTCTACAGATATTTTCTTACCGGGCTGTTTTTTTAATTTCAGTAGTTCTTCTGCCGGATTGTTGCGGATAATACGTGTTTTCGCATCTTCTGCATCGAGGGTAGTTGAGACTACAACGCGGTCAATTGCACAGAGCCGTTCTGCAAACCTGTTTTCTGCCTCCGAACCTGACTGGTCCCTTGCGACATCGGTCCAGTAGGGATACATCATCTGGTACATCACGCGCCCATAAAAGAGCAGGTCGACATCATCCATCATAGCCGTGAAATAGTCCATCAGTTCTTCACTTGGAGTAGCCATAGTGTGGTCGCAATAGCCATCCAGGCTAATGTTCATGGCAAATGTTACGGTTCTCATACCTCAAAATTAGGGCATAAATTGAAACCTGGGAGGGGTATTCGCGACAAATGAAGGGGTGTTTGAGCAATATCCTGTATGGGGAGTTATCATGAGTATCAATTCGACTTCAATTCATCGAGAATAGCTTTCAGTTGTTTCAGGTACTTTCCGTAGTAATATTTTGTCCAGCCGAGAATGGCGGCGACAAGCAAAAGAATGATGAAGATAACCAAAGCCATCAACTGCATTTTGGTATCTCCGGAGAGTGATGCCAGGCTTTTTCCCTGTTTCAGAAGATCACTATGTATATAAATGGCCAGCCAGACAAAACAAAAGGGCAGCAACAGGAAGCCGAAGGAGTGATAACGCTCGATGTTCAACCTGAATTCATGGTATATTTCTGTCAGGCTATCCTTTGTATCACCGGAATAGTGCGTGATATGTGTATAGAAGTTCCGGAACCTGCTTAAATAATATGCGGAGATAATTACCAGGACACTGTACGTTGCATAATAAAAGGGATACAGGCTGGCGTGGATATGTTGTATCTGGGGGATAAAGGCAAGAGCGATGATCGCTGCCAACTGCATGAACCACTCGTTTTTCATGTTCCGTTTCAGCTTGTCGAGGGGATGCCGGGCTTTCTTTAGCTGCTGTACGCTTTCCGGAACGCTTACGTCGCTTGTATTTTCTTTATTCCAGGCTGATTTTAGTTCATCAAGATTCATGGCCGGAGTTTTTTATAATGTTCTGCAATTTTTCTTTTGTTCTGCTAAGCTTTACGCGGGCGTTCACTTCGCTTATACCGAGCTGCCCCCCTATTTCTTTGTGGGAAAGGCCTTCCATAAAATACAGGATAACCGCTTTTTCTACGGCAGTCAGTTGTTGTACTGCTTTGTAGAATACTTCCAATTGCTGATCTTTCTGATCATCGTAAGGTTCGCTTACAGGTTCTTTTATGACCTCGTAAGTGAATGTGTCACTGCGCCGTTTTTCTTTCTTAAAATAGGTGATGGCCGTGTTGACGGCCACCCGGTACATCCAGGAAGAGAACTCACTCTCTCCCTTAAAGTTTCCGTACGACTTCCAAAGCTGGATAATGATTTCCTGATGCAGGTCTTCCCGGTCTTCGGCAGTATCCATATACATTCTTCCTACTTTATGAAGAATGCCTTTGTGGGCAGCTACCAATGTCAGAAATTGCTTTTCGCTTATGTCCACGGGTTATTATTTAACGGGGTAATCTTTTGTCCTCAGTAATTTAACCATGCCCTCTTCTCCAAAGATATATTATTAAACCGCTGCTGCAAGTGATGCTTCGAAACTGCCATTGCCGCTGAGGGCGAGGAAATAATTGCAGTTATGAATTAAGAAAAGCAATATTTCAGGGCTGAACGTTTCAGGGTAGCGCAGCACGACTATTTCAAATTCGGCTTTGGCATGGAGCCAGTCCATATTGACATCGATGTGCAGCAGATCCTCGTTCTTCTCATTTTGTAAAACGAAAATTCCCCTGATAAGATTTTTAACACGAAGCAGGTACTCTCTTTCGTTCAGGTACACTGCTACGCTGAGCTCCCACCCTATTTTTGAAGAGATAATGCAGTTTTCTCCCTGCCATAGCTCCAGCTTATTTTTCCAGAATCCGGGAGCTTTCAGCTGCAATTTTTCCCCCCGCCCGGTGACCTGGATCTCAGCGTCGGTAGTACTGTACCAGTTTGGATAATTTAATGTTCCTAGTTCTTCTGTTTCTTTTACCAGTTTGAAGGGAGCTTGTCCGGCTGATCTTACTTGATACTTTTCCATTTTTATTCAATTTTATCCAGTAAGTATCGGAGCGTTCCGAAACGTTACATCCTGAATAAAAAAAATGCAATGGCCGATCTTTTAATAAGAACCTGTATCAGAACAGAGGCGGCAGTAATCTCTCTTTTTTACCTCTCCGGTCATGATATGAATTCCATTGGTTTGTGTATATCCCTCATCCAATCCGCCAGTGCGGTATGCCATCACTCTTTTCTGCATCCTGCGATTCAGCGATTTACGAGCTCATACCGCACAGAGACCTGGGGAATAAAAACAATAAAACCAATCCAATGAAACCCCGGAATAGCAAAATGCGTATACGGGGGACAACAAGATTTGCCTATTATGTTCAATATCAGAAAAACGATTATCCTCTTTGTTACTTTGGTTTCCCTATTGCCGCTGCACGCACAAGTAGCATTTTCTCCGGCTATGTTCGGAGTCCATCACAGAAATAGCGGGCCTAAGTTAGACTTTGGGAATCTCACCATCAATTCGGGGACGACAGTAACAGCAACTACCCTGATTACTGCTCAGCCAGGTGTTACTATTACCCAAAAAGGGATATGTTATTCAACTTCCCCCACTCCAACCATTGATAACGCAAAAACAGCAGACGGGAGCGGCACGGCTTCCTATAATTCTAATATTTCATCCCTGACCACTGGAACGATATACTATGTGAGACCTTATGCCACCGTCGGCAGCGCTACATATTATGGCACCGAAAAACGAATGGCTGTGTTCTACTACACTGGCGGACCGCAGAACTTTACTATTCCACCGGAGGCCGGTTCTGCTAAGATACGGGTGTTTGGAGCGCAGGGAGGAAGTAGCTACAGTAGTTCTCCGGGATTAGCGTCGGGTGGACTGGGGGCTTTAATGGAAGGTATCTTCTCTCTTACTCCGGGGAATCAGATCACCTTCGACGTGGGACAAAAAGGGGGCGACGGCTATCCCTTTTATGTTCTCGGAAGCGGAGGAGGAGGAGGAACATTTGTCTATTCAGGAACTACAATTAAATCGCCCTTAATAATTGCCGGCGGAGGGGGAGGGGGAATTGTCCACAACAGCACCGAAAAAGCTAACGGACAAGATGGGCAGGCGGGTCCCGATGGAACTTCAGGGAACCAATATCAGGGTGGACCTTCGGGAGCGGGTACGGGTGGCTCTGGTGGCCGGAGCGCATTTGGAGGTGGAGGAGCCGGATGGTATTCGGCAGGGTACAACACTTCCGGAAGAGACCTGAGCGGCAGAAGAGACCCATGGCTTGGCGGAAATTCCGGAAGTCCGTATGGCAGAGGCGGATATGGCGGAGGAGGGTCAGCCTGGTGGGAGAGCCAGTCGGGTAGTGCCGGCGGTGGGGGCGGCTGGAGCGGAGGCGGATCCTCGGTTGAAACCGTCTCATCAGGAGGAGGTGGTGGGTCATACAACTCTGCCCCAGCCGCCACGCAGTATAATTCTACAGGCGTTCAAACGGGGAATGGCGTGGCCATTATCACCTGGTAAAGTGTAACAACCCTGCAAACCGCTGGTTCCTGCTTTATGCGGGTAATGTTTTCTGAAAGGCCTCATTGAGTTGAATACACGCTTCCTGGCAGATACCGCCTACGATCTTCGGCCTTCTTCCCCACTTGGGTATGTC
>JBQGEO010000511.1:0-2210 GCA_052039655.1 Pararcticibacter sp. | reverse complement strand
TCGCCGTTTGGCTGATTGGAGGCTTTATGACGCTCATTGCCGCCCTCAGCTACGGTGAGCTCAGTGCTATGTACCCCAAAGCCGGGGGGCAGTATGTTTATTTAAAAGAAGCGTACAATCCGTTGACGGCCTTTCTCTATGGATGGAGCCTTTTCTCTGTAATCCAGACGGGTACTATTGCTGCCGTTGGTGTGTCATTCTCCAAATTTCTGGCTTACCTTGTCCCGCAGGTCAGCGAAGACCTGGTTTTATTTTCCATTGGATCCTTTCATGTGTCGCCCGCGCAGGTACTTGCGATCGGCATCATTTTCTTCCTGACCTGGGCTAATACAAAAGGAGTGAAGGGAGGGAAGGTTATTCAGGCGATATTCACCCTCACCAAGTTATTAAGCATCATCGGGCTGATCATTTTCGGGTTTATTTATTTTAAGCCGCAGGTTTGGAATGTAAACTGGACGCAAGCCTGGGATCTTCAGCAGATCGCAAAGGATGGATCATTGCTGTCTTATGAAGGGTTACCGGCAATAGGCGGAGCGCTGGCATCAGCGCTTGTCGGTGCAATTATGAGCTATGAAGCCTGGAACAATGTGACATTTGTTGCAGGAGAGATCACAAATCCACGGAAGAACATCGGCCTGAGCCTTCTTTTCGGAACTTTACTGGTAACTCTTATCTATGTTTTGCTCAACATTATGTTCACAGCTGTTCTGCCGCTTCAGGAGATTGCTACCGCTGAAAAAGACCGTGTCGGCATTGAGGCGTCCCATGCTATTTTCGGAAGCGAAGGCACTGTGATCATTGCGCTGCTGATCATGGTGGCAACGTTCGGGTGTAACAACGGGCTTATACTGGCAGGAGCCCGGGTCTACTACAGTATGGCCAAAGACGGATTGTTCTTCAGGAAAACCGCAACGCTTAACAAGCATTCAGTGCCGGCAGTTGCTTTGTGGGCACAGTTCTTAATGGCTTCCTTACTCTGTCTCAGCGGAAAGTATGGCGATCTTCTTGACATGATCACGTTTATCGCCGTATTATTTTATGTACTGACGATAGGAGGGGTTTTCATTCTGAGGGTGCGGCGACCTGGAGTGGAAAGGCCGTATAAGGCCGTTGGTTATCCGATCCTCCCTGCTATATATATTGTGCTTGGCTTAAGTTTTTGCATTCTGCTGATCATTTATAAACCGGGGTTTACATGGCCCGGACTGATCATTACACTCATTGGATTGCCGCTTTATTATCTGCAAAAGAAACCATTGAAGTTCTGATTAAGGCTGATTTCAGGTGCTGGTGAGGCCGCGTCGGGACCGCTGCCGGGTTCTATTTCGCAAGTCGTTTTTTCTTCTGACCGGGTAAACCAACCCGGTCTAAAATTACCTTGGCTTTAGTAGCTTTTTCTATAAAAAAAGGCTCATCAGCATAGTTTTTTACATTATTGCTAACGATAGCGCGTGTTTGTTCGTGTTTGTGAATATCTTTCTTGCTTATAATGCCTGACATATCACGTCATTTTAATTGTAATCAAATATATTCAATTATTTCTTTTTTATCAAGAACGCTTCATAATTAACGTTCTTTCGGAAGGGGTGCCATTCATCCTTCATTAATCCGTAGACAACAAAATCCTTACTGATTTCATCCCACAAACGGCAAATGCTCATTTGATAAAGCCTGGTTCTGGAGGCGGTACTTCCTGTTGCGAAAATATAATAATTACCAACCTGTGTAGTAAAATCAATTATTGTATTTGCTACTGTGGCAAGGATTTTATCCCTGTCTCCATTGTTTGTGATTTTAGTATCGTCCACGCTACCGGATCTGGTGGCATCTCCAAAGCCCAGGTTATATACAATAGGTTTGTCATTAACTTGAGTATAGCGAACTATTTTTCTGATCTTTCCTTTCTCGCCTTCACTGAAAAATTCATAATCACTGAAATCGTTATTTGTAAAATAAGTATAATGGTCTAAGTTCATGCTCAAACAGAGTTTCCAGGGAATACTATTCCTGACTCTTTTTCGTAATTTTTCTTAATAATTAGTTGAAGTAAAGCTACTAAAAAAAATAGCTAATCTCAATTGGGATTTCTGAATTGAGATTAAAGTGCAAGCTTTTCTATCGGGTCTCTTCCGGACAATAGTTTGGCTGGGAGAGTTGAAATCAGGGATGGGCCAGTTGCACAGAACGTTCATCTTGAGGCTGATTTTCGG
>JBQGEO010000510.1:0-1772 GCA_052039655.1 Pararcticibacter sp. | reverse complement strand
AGCGGTGCTGATGATTATTTGATTAAGCCGTTTAAGTTTGCGGAGCTTGAAGCGAGGATCCGGTCGCTGGTTCGCAGGAGTAAAAGCGGCACCACTGCTGATCATATTATTTCGATCGCAGATCTTAAGCTTGATACGAATTCGAAAACAGTTAAACGGGATGATAAGCCGATCAGTCTCACGGCTACTGAATACAGGCTGCTTGAGTATTTTCTGCAAAACCGGGATAAGGTGTTGTCGCGGATACAGATACTGGAAAACGTGTGGGATATTGATTTTAACATGGGGACGAATGTGGTAGACGTTTATGTGAACTATTTGAGGAAAAAGATTGATAACGGTTACCCTGTAAAACTGATTCATACTGTTTTCGGGATGGGATATATATTTAAAGCTGAGCCTGTGAATGAAAATTCAAACTAAGATCACTCTCCTCTTTTTCTCCATTTCAACTATTGGCCTGATCCTTCTGAATGCTTCTATATTTTACTTTGTATCCGAGTTTAATTTCGAAGATTTTTTTGAAAGGCTTGAATCACGTGTTAATCTCGCTGCCCGGATCAATATTTATCCTAATTCGAGCCCGGAGACCTATCACGAGATCCGGACGCGCTACCTGGAGAAACTGGAGGATGAGAAAGATTATATCATAAAGCTTGATCCATCTAAGAAGGAAGGGTTCAAAAGACCGCTGGATTTGCCGGAGAAGTTTTACTCCAATATCCTGAACAGGGGAAAGGACCGGTTTAGTGATCGTAACCGCTTTTATGCGGGGGCGCTTTTCAATACATCGTACGGGCAGTACATCGTGATTGTTGCGGCATCTGATCCTTATGGGTTTAAAGAACTTGCCGATTTGAAGAAGGTGCTGGCTATTAGCTTTTTTGTATCTATTATCCTGGCTTTTATTGCCGGAAAGGTTTTCTCTCATTATACAATTAAGCCTGTGGGGGCCATTATCAGCAGTGTAAAGTCTATTACAGCCAACAACCTGCACTCACGGCTGGATGAGGTAAAAGGAAAGGATGAAATTGCAGAGCTGGCACATACTTTTAACAACATGCTAACCCGCCTTGAAACGGCCTTCGAAACACAGAATAATTTCGTCAGCAATGCATCTCACGAGTTGCGAACGCCCCTGGCTATCATCACGAGTGAGACAGAATACCTCCTCAGCCGTCCCGGACTGTCTAAGGAAGCTGAAAAATCCGCTCAAGCCGTACTGGCGGAAGCGGGAAAGCTTGAACATATCCTGACCAGCCTCCTTGGCCTGGCACAGTCAGGCTTTGACGGGAAAAAACAGAACTGGCAAAAGATCAGGGTAGATGAATTGATTTGGCAGGTGGTTGATTCTGTGAAGAAGATAGAGCCCGACAGTATTATTGATATAGATTATTCGGCATTGCCGGATGATGAATCCCGGCTGTGCATTGACGGGAATGTGAACCTGCTTCATCTGGCTGTGAGCAATATCGTGATGAATGGCTGTAAGTATTCCAATAATCAGCCTGTCAGGATTAAAATTATAACCGAGAGTAATATGGTGATCATCTCTGTTACGGATCAGGGTATTGGTATTCCTAAACAAGAGCAGCAGCATGTCTTCGAACCCTTCTTCAGGGCTTCCAACACCAGCGAGTTTGAGGGGTATGGAATTGGCCTTCCTCTAACGCTCAATATTATCAGGTTACATAAGGGATCTATCGGAATCCGGTCGGAAGAAAAGATGGGTACCGAAATGCAGATTTTGCTCCCCTGCAGCGCGTAATTTC
>JBQGEO010000509.1:0-3203 GCA_052039655.1 Pararcticibacter sp. | reverse complement strand
AGGGCCGTAGAGACGGCCATGACTTCATTAAAGAGGCATATTCTTCAGGGATCCGGAATTTCGTGGTTTCTGATGAAAGGAATTTTGCAGAAACTTGTCCGGACGCTAATTTTATTTTGGTTCCAGATACGATAAAGGCCCTGCAAACGCTGGCTGCTTATCACAGGAGCCAGTTTGATATACCCGTAATCGGGATAACCGGCAGTAACGGGAAAACCATTGTAAAAGAATGGCTTTATCAACTTCTTGCACCAGAGAGGAACATTGTAAGAAGTCCAAAAAGTTATAACTCCCAGATAGGAGTGCCTGTATCTGTCTGGGGAATGGGAGTGGAACATGAACTGGCTCTTTTTGAGGCCGGAATTTCCAGGAAAGGGGAGATGAAGGCACTGGAGGAAATTATAAAACCCGTTATTGGTGTTTTAACGAATATAGGCCAGGCACATGAAGACGGTTTTTCTTCAGAGAAGGAAAAAATTGAAGAAAAGTTAAAGCTTTTTAAGGACTCCGGGCTGTTTGTTTATTCGCCTAAGTACCTGGCGGATTATGGTGGCAGCATTCCGGGGGAAAAGGTTTTTACCTGGGCCTGGAACGACAACAGTGCAGACCTGAACATCATAGAGGATGTAATTTCTGACGATAGAGCTCACCGGCTTGTTAAGGCTATATTTCGCAGTGAAAACATTCAATGCCTGGTTCCCTTTACGGATGCGGCATCGGTAGAAAATGCCGTTTGTTGCTGGGCAACAATGCTCGCTCTGGGTTATTCTCCGGCAGTCATTGATTCCCGGATCGGGAAGCTTCACCCGGTCGGGATGCGCCTGGAATTAAAAACAGGGATCCATAACAGTTCGATAATAGATGATTCGTATAGTTTGGATATTTCTTCTCTTGCTATTGCGCTTGATTTCCTTAAGCAGCAGAATCAGCATCAGCACCGAACACTTATACTTTCGGATATTCCGGGAGCGGGAATGAATGCCGGTGCTTTGTATAGCCAGGTTGCAAGACTCCTGGAAAATAAGGATGTGAACCGCTTGATTGGTATCGGAACGGAGATCAGCAGGCATGCCGGTAAATTTACTGTTGATTCGGTGTTCTTTGAAAGCACATCTGACTTCCTGGACAATCTTGATTCAGTCAGCATTGCGGATGAGTCGGTTTTGTTAAAGGGGGCACGTCGTTTTGAATTTGAAAAGATCAGCAAGGCTTTGACAGAGAAAGTTCATGAAACGGTTCTGGCGATCAATCTGAATGCTCTTGAAAATAATCTGAACCATTATAAGTCGCTGCTGAAACCGGGGGTAAAAATCACGACCATGGTGAAAGCATTTTCTTACGGGAGCGGAAGTTTTGAAATTGCCAACCTGCTTCAGTTTAACCGGGTTGACTACCTGGCGGTTGCTTTTGCAGACGAGGGGATCGCTTTAAGACAAGCGGGGATTACTCTTCCCGTGATGGTTATGAATCCTGATGTGGCAGGTTTTGATACCATGATTGAACATGATCTTGAACCTGAGATCTATAGCCTGCGGGTGTTGAACGAATTTGTTGCAAAGCTCAGAAGGAAAAATCGTGAAGAGTATCCGATACATGTTAAGCTTGATACCGGAATGCACAGGCTGGGCTTCCTAAAAGAGGAGGTGCCTGTTTTACTTGATGAACTGACTGGTTTGACTGCAGTCAGGGTTAAAAGTGTTTTCTCGCACCTTACAAGTAGCGAGGATCTGATGTCTGATGAGTTCACCAGGCAGCAAATTGGATTGTTTAGGGAGCTCACTTCCCTGATTGAAAGCCGCCTGGGATATAGTGTTATCAAACATATCGCCAACACCTCTGCCATCAGCAGGTGGCCGGAGGCTCAGTTTGATATGGTGAGGCTCGGAATTGGCTTGTATGGTATAGACAGTGCCCGGGAGACCGGCTTATCACCACTTGAAACAGTAGCTTCCCTTAAAACGAGTATCTCTCAGATCAAGCACCTGAAAGCTGGTGAGACAGTAGGTTATAACCGCCGGGGCGTTATGCAGAGGGATGGAAAGACAGCTACAGTAAAGATCGGATATGCGGATGGCTACGACAGGAAACTCGGTAATGGCGCCGGGAAAATGATTGTCAACGGAAAAGTAGTGCCCACCATAGGGAACATCTGTATGGACATGTGCATGCTTGATATTACCGGTGTTGATGCGAAGGAGGGGGATGAAGTGATTGTGTTTAATGACCAGGTTACTGTTGAAAGCATCGCCAAAGAAATAGGAACCATTCCGTATGAGATTTTAACCGGAATTTCTCAGCGTGTAAAAAGAATTTACTATTATGAGTGATTCTTCGTATAAGAAGTGAATTGCAATCATACGCTGGTTGTAACTTAAATATTTTTTTATCGCATTTATATGAATAAGCTATTCAGAATATTAATAAACTATTTCATTAAAGGAGTTCTTGTAGTAGTTCCTTTAGGAGCAGCTATCATGCTCGTATTCTGGGTTGTATCTTCGGTGGATCAAACGCTTAACCTGAGCGGGCTATGGATTGATCCGAAGACAGGGCAACCGATTTATATTCCCGGTCTCGGTATATTGACTGTTATCGTCATTATTCTCTTAGCCGGAATAACCGTTACGAATTTTATTACCGAGCCTATAAAGAACTGGTCGAACCGTTGGCTCAACAGGTTGCCGTTGTTTAACTTTCTGTATTCATCCATTAAGGATCTCACTGAGGCATTCGTAGGTGACGAGAAGAAGTTCCACGAACCTGTAATAGTTGAAATAAATAATTATGGATTCCGGCAGGTCGGTTTTGTTACGCAGAAGGACCTTTCCCGGCTGGACCTTCCGGGAGATGTGGCGGTTTATTTTCCATTTTCGTATTCATTTGCGGGTCAGCTGGCGATCGTTCAGGCCGACAAGGTAAAACCTCTGGATATGACTGCCAGTGAAGCGATGAAATTTGTGGTATCAGGAGGAGTAAGCGGTCTTGATAAACCTCACTTTAAACACTCTCATCAGGATTCTCCCAAGAGGCATCAGTGATCGGGCAGTTGCTGATGGAGCTGTTGGTAGAGGGTGAAGTTCTCATCATCATAGCATATAAAGCTGACATCTATAGCAATAGGAGAGACCTCCAGAAAGTTCTTTACAGTCGTAAAGGCTATTCTCGCCGCATCTTCTTTTGGAAATCTGTAGATCCCGGTACTG
>JBQGEO010000508.1:0-2774 GCA_052039655.1 Pararcticibacter sp. | reverse complement strand
TCCCTTCCCGAAACGGTGATTAAGTTCTCGACCTTCTTTGACTGCCGCTATCTCTATGGAGATGTATCCATCATGGAAGAACTGTGGGCGTTCCTGGATGAAAAATTGCAGCAGCCTATGGAAAAACTATTTTTCTATATGGCTAAAAATGCCCTTCAGTACCAGCCGCCATTAACCTCCTTTTTCAGGAACATCCGGACTATTACGGTAGGAAGCCAGGAGGTTTTTGACATAAAGAAGGCAATGACACCTATTGTAGACCTCGTTCGTGTATATGCTCTGAAAAACCGGATTTATAAAGTTAACACAGGTGAACGGCTTAAAGCACTAAAAGAGAAGGGTATATTTTCCGATACTGAATACCAGGAATTAACCCACTCATATTATTATCTGATGGCTATGCGTCTGAAGAACCAGGCGAGGGAGATTATGCACGATAAAGCGCAGCCGGATAACTACATCGATCCGACCAGCCTGACGAAGATTGAGCAGGTAACCCTGAAAGAGATCTTCAAAACGATAGAGGATTTTCAGTCGCGTATCAAACTCGAGTACACTAACAATCTTTTCGGATAATGAGAATTTAGCACATCCGGCTATGGTAAAATACCTTGCCGGGTTTATGATAAACATCATCTTCATCACTGATGTTTGTCATTCACAACCGCACATAAGAGCTCTACCTTTATCTCATTAAAACGCCTTTGTGCTTAAAATAAGGAGGTTATTAATGCAAATAAAAAGATAGAAGTTTGTACCTAAATTAATGATTAAGGAAAAAAAACCGGCTGACCAGCCGGTTTTTTTGTTACTGCAAGAGTAGCATATTTATTAGTTCACGACAGGTAGGAAACCGTAGTTCTTACCGTACTCCATCATTTGTTCATAGAATGATGCGGGATAGGTGACTTTAATATCTGTGATCTGGTTGTTCTTCACTACCGGCACCAGCTTCGGCTGTATAAATCCTTTATAAGCTTTAAGCCCTAATTTTGAATATCGTTCGAGGACTTCCTTCAGTAGCGCCTGGTCCACTTTCACACCATACGTTTCGATCAGATGCTTACCGCCTTCATAATCCCCTTCAGATTTAACCCTCTGGATCTCGCGAAGCAGCTGACCAAAAAGCTCACGCAGTTTATTGTAATCATTGATCCTGGTATAGGTCTTACCGTTCACCTTCACCATCTCAATTACGTTGTCTTTTTTGCCCATCTGGTACACCCACATGGCATTTAATTGCCTGTTCCTCATGTGCGCTTCTTCCAGGTTATCACCTAATTTCAGGCGGGTGAGCTGCGAAATCAGGCCATTCATGATATAGCTGTCATACTCGGCTTTCCCCACTTCAAGACTCGGCATGACACCAATTTCAATCAGTTTCGGATCGAGCACATAGTACAGCGCTACCAGGTCGGCCCTCGCTTCTTCCAGTGCTGAGGCATAATTCTTAAGGGTCTTGTCGGTGGTTTCAACACCCGGATTTATCTGACCAGAGGCATGACCAATGCACTCGTGCATATCGGTATGAAGATCTGAAGACAATGCACCATACTTTTTGATCCGGGCTTTCACTTCGTCCCCGTATGCAAATTCATCCAGTAAACCACCGGAACTGCTCGATACGTTGTAAGAATGAACAATGTTGCTCAGTGAAACAGACTTGGAGCCATGTTCCTTCCTGATCCAGTCCGCATTTGGCAGATTGATCCCGATAGGAGTAGAGGGTGCGGCGTCGCCTGCTTCCGAAATAACGGTAATTGCTTTGGCAGTAATACCTTTCACCTGCTTCTTTTTATGCTCCGGCAAAAGGGGAGAATGATCCTCAAACCATTGTGCCTGGGCTGCTATGGCTTTAATCCTTTTAGTGGCTTCAAAATCCTTTAACGAAACAACGCTTTCAAAACTTCCTCTTTTTCCGATAGCATCATTATAAACTTCGATAAAGCCATTGGTTGCATCTATGGTAGAAGCTGTATCGGCCACCCAGGCGATGCTGTATTCATCAAAATCTTTCAGATCGCCGCTTCTGTAAAACTTGATCAGTTTACGGATAGCATCTGCCTGCTTTTCATTCTCTGCCACCGTAACGGCCTTTTCGAGCCAGTACACAATCTTTTTAATAGCCGCACCATACATACCATCAGCTTTCCAGGTCCTCTCAACGATCTTTCCGTTTTCCTTGACCAGCTTGGAATTAAGCCCCCATTAAGGTGCATTTCCGTTGGTATTGAACTTTGAATAAAAATCCTCAACTTCTTTTTGTGTTACACCTTCATAAAAGTTATTGGAGGAGGCGGTTATATTATCTGTATTGGGGGAGAGATCAACCATTTTCGGCTGAAACGACAGATCAAAAACAATTGGCTTCAGACGTTTAACAAACGCATCGGCAGATTCTCCCTTTTTTAAGGGAAATCCTTTGAGGTCTGAGTTCCTGACCAGGGCAGTGAAGTATTCGAAAGAATGCTCCGGAATAAACTTTTCATTGCCATAATGATGATGGTTGCCATTGCTGAACCAGAAACGTCCGCAGTATACTTTGAACTTTTCCCAGTTTGCATTCTTCCTGTCACCCTTATAAGTAGCATAAATATTCTCTATGGTTTTCCTTATAAGGATATTGTATTTTCCCCGCTGATCATAGATGATATCTCTTCCGGACAACCCGGCTTCAGATAAATAATACGCAAGCTTCTTCTGCTGAAGGGTGAGCTGATCAAACCCCGGGACCTGATATCTCAGTAACTGAAGATCCGCAAATGATTCCGCAG
>JBQGEO010000507.1:0-4653 GCA_052039655.1 Pararcticibacter sp. | reverse complement strand
AAAAATAATAAACAATCACAAAACACACCGCGATTGCCGCTTTACGTGACAGCTTTTCAACATCCTGTTTTGGCTTTCTGCCGGCCTTGCCTGTTTCCGGATCAATCCTCATCTGCTTCCTCCTTTATTGCCCGGCCCGTGTTTTCCATTCCCGGATGATAATGCTTCGTGGCAACCGAGCGTTTATTGGCTTTCCTGCTGTATATCAGTGAAATTACCTGGAAATATATAAATTTAGGAATCGCTACCAAAGAATCGTAGATCTTCTTGTCTGTTTCTGAAGATACCAGCGAAAGGGCAAAACCACAGGTGAACACCACAAATGCCGCAGCCCAAAGCAGGGCGTGAACCGGACTTATGAAAAAATTTACAACCAGACAGGCGAACGAAAGCAGCAGGAAGATGAAAAGAGGGGGCCTCAGCAGGATGAGACCAAACAGGAACTGATTCAGGCTAAACCTGGCAATTCCCTTCGCTATGAGTCCGAAGCCAAAAGAAAAATACCGGAACCAGGTATTGATCCATCTTGAACGCTGATTCACCAGCTGATCGGATCTTGATGTTTTTTCGTCATAAACAATCGCTTTTTCCGCAAAGGCGATCCTTTTTCCTTTTTTCACGATTTCATTCTGGAGCACCTTATCGAATCCGGCCCCCTGAACATCAAGGTGCTGGAGGCAGTCTGCATAAAGTTCTGTGCTGAAAGCCATTCCTGAGCCCGCAAGGGTGGCTGAAGAACCTAGTCCGAAAAGGATCCTGCCGTCATAAAAATGATAATAAATATCACGGGCAGCGTCAAGACAAGCGTAAACAGAATTCAGGTTCTTTGCATTCCTGACTCCCTGAACCGCTTCAAATCCATCATTGAAATAATCATTGAGTTGGTTCAAATATCCGGGATCAACGAGGTTATCGCTGTCTATGATCGTTAAATGCGTATGATTCCTTTGAAAGTGGCTGATCGCATAGAAGTGGGATTTTGTATTACTTTGAAGGATCATCGGGGGCCTCAGGATAATTACTCTTTCATCATCGAAGGTTAAGCCACTGACATCGCAGTTATCAGCTACAATGTAAAGGAGAAAGTTCCGGTAATGTAAATTCAGGATAGAATTAACGGCCGCCGGAATCGTGTGTGTCTGTTCATAAGCAGTGAGTATAATAGCATAGTCCGGCTGAAAGTTACCATTTACGCGGCCGGATCTCCCGCGGCGTTTAAAAATGAGCCACAAAAGGAACAGGAGTACGGGAAGTACGAGATTATACCCGATAATAATCTGAACAGCAGTCCATATGGGTGAGAGCCAACTCATATCCCTTTTTTCTTCCCTTTGCTTTTGTATATGCCATCTGCGGTCGGCTGGTTAAGTATCCATCCCGCAAATTTTTCGCCCATGCTCTTCATGTATTGGACATGGAGCTTTTTGCTTTCATTTATGGTCTGACCGGCAGCGAAGACTGCTACCATGCTGTCTGCAAAGCTAATCCATTCTTTTGCCTGATTGGAACTGTCAATAGATGGTGTCTCAATAATAATGAGATCGAACTGCTCTTTCAGCTTGCTGATTTTTTGGTGGATAGCTTCCTCGTCTGTGAGTTCAAGTACCGAGGTGTCCTCACCGCGGTTTGAAAGCACACTCACGAATGATTCAGCAGAAGGTTCGTTCAAAAGACCTGAGCCCCTGAGATAATCTTCCAGGTAAACAGGGTTTTTAGCCTGACGACTGATTTCGGGGTGGCTGAAGTTGCCGTCAACCAGGAGAACTTTCCTGTTTGCTTTGCTGAATGCATAAGCAACACTTAAGGAGAGCAGTGTCTTTCCTTCCGATGAACTCATGCTTGTTACAGCAAGCACTTTTCCCTTCAATTCCCTTTCTATCTCGAACCGGACGGACCGCAAAGCTTCCCTGAACTCCGCTAATTCCTCTTTTCCTGTAGCACTCCATATTTCTTTCAGATCTATGGCAGAGGAGTTCAGGTGGCCGAGTTCCCCAAGCACGGTTTTCCCGGTTTTATTTGCCAGGTCCTTGGCCGAAAGTATCGAATGGTCGGTGAAAAATATCAGGAACAATACTACGAAGCAAAAAGCGAAACTGATGATACCACTCAGAATAACAAGGAGCATCTTCTTTGAAGGCTGAATTGCTCCGGGCATTGCATTTTGCACCAGGTTGAGTTTTACTGCCAGGCCCGATACCATATTACTTTGATTGTACTTACCAAGCGCATCAAGATACTCCTGGCTGGCAACTTCAATGTCCCGGTCCAGGGATTGTACAACTGCCTCGTGAGGAACCAGGAGATCAAACTGGGAATTGAGGCTGTTCAGTTCCCGTTCTATCGAGTTCATGCTGTAACGTGAAAGGTCAAGCTGGATCTCCAGGTTTAATTTTTGCTGAACCAGTTGTTCTTTCGCTGATAACGGATTATAAGCGTAAGTATCATTGCTTTTGTTTATCTCGGCAGTGAGAAGATTCTGAAGAGAATCGATCGACGACTTATACTGCTCTTCAAAATTACTCTGGATATACTGATCGTACAGTGCCTGAAGTTCCTGCCTTGTCCCCACGATCCGCTGATTAAGCCTGGTAAGGGCCGATTCAAGATATTTTCTTTCACCAGGTTCGAATTTCCGGTCAATTTCATTTAACGCGCCTGTGTTAGAGGCTATAGATTTAATCACGTCCTGCTTCCTCTCGTTATAGGCAATGATCTGCGCATATAGCTGACTCGATTGTTCATTCAGGTTCAACACTCTGTTCCTGATCTTATAATTGCGGAGTGAATCTACGGCGTTATTGAGTGCTGCTTTCTTTTCATCCATCAGGTTCTTCAGAAAGGCCGTTGCTTTGAGCTGATTAGATTTCTTAATGAACGAGTAGTATTTTATGAATTCAGAGGAAAGAGAGTTGGCGATAAAAGCCGACAATTCAGGGCTTTCAGATTCAAACTCGACGCTGATGAAATCACTGTCACCCACCCGGTTGATCCTGAGTTTGCTTTTTAGCGACTCACTGTCGTATTCCATCGATTTAACATATCCGTAAAGCCCTCTCTGGTGCCCCTCCCACAGATTCAGTTCTTCACTCCTGGAATGCTTGGCTTTAAGCGTGTTCACCAGCTGTGATTTCATAGCTGGGGTCAAATCCCTGACAGCAGGACTGAGGAGTCTGAACGGCCTGTTCCGTGTCAGATCATGGATCATCAGGCTGTAAGAAACCTGGTCGAGGATCTTCTTCATTCTCATCATTTCCACGATATTACTGAACTCCTGGGTGATCTCCTGACCGCGTGGGGATGTCTCATCCAGAAATGAAGATTGCTGGGTGTCATCTACCAGTCCTGTAGCGATCCTGGCCTGCGAAAGGTATGAGTTTGGCTGATTGCGTACCAGGAAATAGGTAATAACAACCGAGATAACAGGGATAATGATAATGGTAAACCGATGCCTTTTCAGCAAGCGGAGGAACTTTTTAATTTCGTCCATTTATTTAATTTCTTCCAGCTTTTTAACCAGCAGTTGTTCAAGTGATACTTTAGATGTTATAAGCGCGGCTTCAGCAGCTATCTTAGCCTGGTAGGCTGCATTCAGAGAAACCGATACGTTATTGTAATCGGCAAGCGGCACTTCACCTTTTTCATATCTGCTCTTAATGTTCTTATACATACTTTCCGCATCAATAGTTACCTTGGATTGTAACCTCAGGTTATTCAGGTTTTGAATGTATTGTAAATAACGTGTTTTTACTTCAGTTTCTAACTGGAGCTCATATTCCTGCTGCTCAAGTTTTGTTATTTTAAGCTCCTCTTTTGCCGTCTTAACGGCAAAGGGCTTCCTGAATAAACTTCCCGGGTTGAAAGATACTCCAAACTGATAGCCTGTAAGTAATGCGGGATTGACGATATCTATCGCATTATTGTTTTCCCTGAAATAATAGGAGAACGAAAAAGGTTCAAGCCAGGACAATGTTTGCGCGCTGATATTGCTCTTTGCAATATTAATCCTGTTATCAAAAGCCTTAGCCCTTGGGTAATTCTCTTTAGCAACAGCAACAAGCTTCTCCAGGTACAGGTAAGAAAAGTCGTTCATCATTGTTTCCTGTGCTAAGGAAATGTTTGTTAAGATCAGCACGTGGAATAAAATAAAAACTGCTGATTTTTTATAGTTCATAAATACCCTTTTCTAGTTCCTGTATTGAATGCGGCTTGTCTTATCCTTGTTAAATGTCAAATATAATGCTTTAAATTTATTCTGCTTTAACGTGCCGCTATTTGATTAAATATGCTATTATTGTACCAATCGACTTTTTGGAGTTGATATAGTTTCATATACCTGTCTGGAGAACCGGTCTTTTAATTAATAAGCAATTTGGTGAGGAATTTGTTCCCCAACGAGGGTGGGGATTACGCGTTTAAACGCTAATATATGCTTCTTATTTATTCGTCAGGGGATCTGATTATTCAAAGTTTTTAGTAATCAGGAGGTTAAGTTGATTTCTTTGATTATGGCTTTATTTTTGAAAAACTTGTTGAACGAGGAGCCTTCCTCTGGGGAGAATGAATATAACAACAGGAAAATCTTTTTAAAATTTGTTTTATGAATGGACATGTACGATATGTCTTAATACTTGCATATTGCTTTCTGATTTCGAA
>JBQGEO010000506.1:0-3504 GCA_052039655.1 Pararcticibacter sp. | reverse complement strand
TTCAGGTTTTCATCCTTAATGATTTTCATCACCTCATTCATCCTGAGATAATCGAAATGCAATCCATAGATGTCGTTTACAGTTTTTGTTACTGTTTTGGCAGCGCTGAGGGCTTCCTGCGTCGCCGTTTTATAAGCATTGATCAATCCCGGCACACCCAGCAGAGTGCCCCCGAAATAGCGTACTACGATCACCACTAAATTGGTCAGGTCAGCAGACAGCAGGCAATTGAGAATAGGCCGCCCCGCCGTTCCCGAAGGTTCACCATCATCGTTGATCCTGAAAACAGATCTGTCGGGAGAGAGACGCATGGCCCAGCAATGGTGACGGGCTTTCGGGTGCGCTGCTTTAACCTCCGCCAAATGACTCTTTGCTTCCTCTTCGGATCTGACAGGATAGGCAAAGGCGATGAATTTGCTTCCCTTGTCTTTAAATAATCCTTCGGATGCTTCCGTTATCGTTCTATAGGTGTCGTCAAACAACATCCGGCAATAATAAGTAAAAAGCCGAACGTGTAAAATTAAAACCCCGTTTTAGTTCTGTTGTTAAACAGTACAGTCATTTAAAGAAATCTATCTACATATGAATATGCAACTATCAAATGAACAACAAGGGGCCCAGCCGCCTCAGCATCAGGACAGACAACCCGGAATAGAATCGGAGATGACGCCACGGCCTGCGTATGAAGGAGAGGATCAGGATGTATTTTCCAAACTGGCCGGAAAAGTAGCCATCATCACCGGGGGCGACAGCGGCATTGGCAGGGCGGTGGCGCTTGCCTTCGCGAGGGAAGGAGCTGACGTGGTGATATCGTACCTCGACGAACATGAGGATGCAAAAGAAACAAAATGGCAGGTGGAGAGTGAAGGACAGAGATGCCTCCTCATTCCGGGTGACGTAGGCCAGGAAGCCCACTGTATTGAAATAGTGGAAAAGACCATCCAGGAATTCGGGAGACTGGATATCGTGGTCAATAATGCTGCGGTGCAGTACCCGCAGGATAACCTGGAGGACATCACCGAAGAGCAGCTCACCAAGACTTTCAGGACAAATATCTTCGCCTATTTCTTCCTGACGAAGGCTGCGCTGAAATACCTGCCAAAGGGAGGGGCCATCATCAACACCACTTCTGTAACAGCATACCGCGGCAGCAGCCATCTCATTGATTATGCATCTACCAAAGGTGCTATTGTCGGGTTTACCCGCTCTTTATCCACCACACTTGCACCGAAAGGTATCAGGGTGAACGGGGTGGCTCCGGGACCAATCTGGACACCGCTTATTCCTGCCAGCTTCCCGGAAGACCATGTGGCTACATTCGGCAACGATGTGCCCTTGAAGCGTCCCGGCCAGCCCGAAGAGGTGGCCACATGCTATGTATTCCTGGCATCAGCAGACTCGAGTTACATGACAGGACAGGTACTTCACCCGAACGGGGGCGAAATCATAAATGGATAGCAAATTTTAAAATATGAATAAAAAACCGGGATGTTTGTTGAAACTTTTAAAATAAAATTCCTTTTTTATTTATATTATTTCTAATAAATATAATCCTTTAAAGATCAATTAAATAACCGGACTATATACACCTGCCGGCGCCCAATCCGGCAGGTTTTTAATTTTAAGTCACTCTCTTACTGTTTAATAAAAATTTGGTAAAGGCATAATCCTGTTATTTTTGTTTTCTCAACCGATATATTTTAATGAAATTAAGTCAGAAAGAGGCAGTATTTGCCAGTGAGGTTGTCACACGGTTTGAGCTGTATAACAGCTTATTCCTGACCCTCCCTTTTTACCGGGTAAAACACACCGGTACCTTGTTGCCATTTTTTACTTCGCATTGCGAAGAAAGCGTCAGGCAAAACATTGCTCCGGCTGATATTATTGAAAGCTTTTTCGCGCAGTATGAACAGTATGTTCAGGCGTCGGACAGGTTTGACCTGCTCTTCAGGTTTATTCAGTATATCGAACGTCAGGTTGTACTATTTGATGCGATAGAAGATGCAGCATTCAGTAAAACACACACGCAGGAAGAAACCGGTTCTATCGTTTCATTATTACAGCAGGCGGCATTTAAGCCGGCGCTCAAAGCGAAGCTGAGACAGAAGTTACAGGAATTTTCTTTGCGTTTGGTTTTAACGGCTCACCCCACCCAGTTTTATCCGGGACGTGTGCTGGCGATCATTACCGATCTGACACAGGCGATAAAGGCGAATAACATTAACGACATTCACCTGCTTTTACAGCAATTAGGAAAAACTCCATTTTTCAATAAGCAAAAGCCGACTCCGGTAAACGAAGCAGCCAGTCTTGCCTGGTTCCTGGAAAACGTATTTTATTACGTGGTCTCTGACCTGCAGCAACAGGTTGAAGGCGAATTTGAGTCACCGATCTTTAACGCCCATCAGCTGATTGAACTGGGATTCTGGCCGGGTGGTGACCGCGATGGAAATCCGAATGTCAACAGTCAGACTACTAAAGAGGTATCCGATCTCCTCCGTGAGATCCTCTTCCGCTGTTATTACCGCGATTTCAGGTTACTCAAACGCAGG
This sequence comes from Pararcticibacter sp., assembly GCA_052039655.1. Classification (GTDB taxonomy): domain Bacteria; phylum Bacteroidota; class Bacteroidia; order Sphingobacteriales; family Sphingobacteriaceae; genus Arcticibacter. The sequence continues at coordinate 952 of JBQGEO010000506.1, read as the reverse complement.
ATCACATTCAGAGGCGTAGAAGAGAATATGAACCGCCTGCAGGACTTGTTTTACCAGAACAGTTTTGTCAAAGCAGAGGAACCCAGAGACCAGCAAACGGAAATCATTGACAACCTGGAAGCAGTAAAAGATGTACTGCTAAGGGTGCACGACGGCTTATTCGTAGATAAGATTGATGATCTCATCCGTAAAGTAAGACTGTTCGGATGCTACTTTGCATCACTGGATATCCGGCAGGACAGCCGGGTATTGAGAACGGCACACCAGCAGGGCAGGGCTTATGCAAACGCCGATCTTCCGGATAATTACGACTCTTTATCTGAAGAGGAAAAACTTAAGCTGATTAAGTTCGACGAAGCGGACGTTCCGTCTGAGGGATACGATGACCTCACTACGGATACCTATACTACGATCCGCCTGATGAAAAGAATGCAGACTGCAGGAGGCGAGAATGCTTCCCACCGTTTCATTATCAGTAATTGCCAGCAAGCTTCCGACATCCTCCAGCTCATTACCCTCTTCCTTTGGAGCGGCTGGAAGAAAGATGCACTGACCATTGATTTTGTTCCTTTGTTTGAAACAGTACAGGACCTCAAAGCTGCCGGAACAGTGATGGAGCGTTTGTATTCACATCCTTTCTATAAAGAACACCTTAAAAACAGGGGTAACAAGCAGGTGATTATGCTTGGATTCTCCGACAGCACAAAAGACGGCGGTTACCTGATGGCCAATTGGTCTATTTACCAGGCTAAAGTTGAGCTGACTTCTCTTGCAAGAAGATACGGAATAGAACTTGCCTTCTTTGACGGTCGCGGCGGGCCTCCTGCCAGAGGCGGAGGTAAAACACACCGCTTCTATGCCACTATGGGAAGGGAAATTGCCAACGATCATATCCAGCTAACAATACAGGGTCAAACCATCAGCAGCCAGTACGGATCTTTTGACTCGGCTC
>JBQGEO010000505.1:0-5808 GCA_052039655.1 Pararcticibacter sp. | reverse complement strand
ATCAGTCGCATTTTGAGCTTCATCCAAAATAACGAAACAATTATCCAGCGTTCTGCCGCGCATAAAGGCAAGCGGAGCTATCTCTATAGTCCGGTTTTCAAGATACACCTTAAGCTTTTCCGGCGGTATCATATCATCCAGTGCATCGTACAATGGACGCAAATAAGGATCAATCTTTTCTTTCATATCTCCCGGCAGGAAGCCAAGGTTTTCACCTGCCTCAACAGCGGGACGGGTCAGAATGATTCTTTTAATTTCTTTATTTTTTAGTGCCCTCACCGCAAGGGCGACTGCTGTATAAGTTTTACCTGTACCCGCAGGGCCGATGGCAAACAATATATCGTTACGGTTAATACTCTCAACCATTCGTCTCTGGTTGGGTGTACGGGCTTTTACTACAATTCCGTTCGGTCCAAACACAATAGGCTCGCCGCCCGCTGCGGTCTGGCTCTTTTCAGGAGCATCCTCTGCAGATAAGGGTTGAAGTCTCGCTCCAAGTATGGATTCAAGCTCGTTCGCAGAAAGACTATGAAAGCGCTCCACGTGACTAAGGATCTGGCCAAAACGATGCTTAAACGAGGTTAATTCCGTTTCGTCTCCAAGAACCTTCACCTCTGTCCCCCTCGCTACGATTTTAATTTTGGGAAATTGTTTCTTTATCAGTTCAAAATACTCATTATTGGAACCCCAGAGTATGACGGGGTTAATGCTCTCCAAATCAATCTTTAATTCGTTCAAGTTATCCTTTTTTTAAGTTTCCTGATTTATTTGCAATTAAAATTCAATATTTGCAGGTTACAATCGTACACAAGATTAACAATAAATATTCACATTTTAATGGCTGTAATTACTTTAACAACCGACCTCGGTTACAAAGATTTTTACCAGGCTGCCCTGAAAGGGAGTATCCTGTCCATTATGCCGGGCGTGAATATCATTGATATCACACACAACATTTCTGCATTTAACATTCCCCAGGCGGCTTTCGTTTTAAAAAACGCCTTTCACTATTTCCCCAAGGGAACAGTTCATCTCATCGGTATTGATTCTGTCTACCATGAGAGTACAAGGTATCTCGCTGTGAAATACCGGAATCATTATTTTGTAGGATCTGACAACGGCATATTTTCTCTTATGTTTGAAGGTGATCCCGAAGAAATCGTCGAACTTAATATCATGCAGGATCTGAAGTTTCTTCACTTCCCTCTGACCGACATCTTTGCAAAAGCAGCATGCCATCTTGCAGCAGGAGGCACTCCCTCCGAAATAGGCATCCCGGTAAATGAACTTCAGCAAAAAATGACATTGCAGCCGGTAATAGAGAAGGATCTGATCAAGGGAAGCGTCATTTATATCGACTCTTTCCAGAACGTAATTACGAATATTTCAAAGGATCTGTTTAGCCAGGTGCAAAAGAACAGGACATTTACCCTCACCTTTAAACGGAACGAGAAGATCACCCACCTGAGCTGGCATTATAATGAAGTACCCGAAGGTGAGAAACTTTGCCTGTTCGGAATTAGCAATCACCTCGAAATAGCTATTAATAAAGGAAACGCAAGCGGCTTGCTAGGCTTGCATATTGGAGATATTGTAAGAGTAGAATTTCATTCATGATTACACGAGTTGTTAAAATGACCTTCAGGCCCGAAAAAGCCGAAGAGTTCCTTCACATCTTTTACGAAACACAAAGAGTGATTATCCATCAGTTCGAAGGGTGTGAAAAGCTTGATTTGCTGTGTGACAGTAAGAATCCAGACCAGTATTTCACACTTAGTTACTGGCGTTCCGAGGAAGACCTCGAGAATTACCGTTCGTCTGAATACTTTAAAAAAACCTGGCCGACAGTGAGAGCCTTGTTTTCCGAACGCGCACAGGCCTGGACTCTTTTACCTCAGTAAGCTTTTAGCTGTTGGAAATTAGCGATTAGACCATTCCTGCGCTTAATTTTAATATGCGGCTGATTGTCAAAGCCAACTGCTAATCGCAAAATTACTACGTGCTAGCCGCATGTTAAGGTTGCTACCTGATCAGGCAGTCATTCTCGAAGAAGAGACCGGTCATATAGCTTATTCACCCCTGTTTAATTTAAATATTGTCGCTATCCCCACCCTGAAACCCGTTTCTTTATAATTGCCATTTGTAAAGGAAGAAGCCACCTCCAGCCGGAAAAACCGGAAGACATTATCAAGGGAATACCCCACCTCATAATAATGAGGAGAGTGCGATGTCTTCAGATAGTTAAAAAAGAGGTTTTCGCGAATGCCTCTGTACCTGACCCCGGGGAGCCGTGTAAGCAGGAATTTCCGGAAACCATAGTGCGTATGACCAGAAAAATACTTATCCGATGTACTGTAAAGATAGTAGTCAAGTAACCTGAACGATCCCGCCGGCTTGAGACTGCTTAAGATAGTCCTGTTTCCGTCGAAATGTTTGTAATCCATAAAATACATCTTTTCATTGTTCAGGAAAGCACCGCCAAGAAGTTCAAACTCTAATCTGTCCCGGGCTCCTATTGCGATACCGTGATTCAGCCCTAGTTCCACCTGATCAAAGTCGATATCACTTCCCATAAGCCCATTGATCCCTTTTTTATAATTGAAGGTAATTTCAGGTGATAGATCGGGCAGCGCTATCTTTTTCTCATTATAGATCCTGTATCTTCTTACAGGCCTGTAGCTGACTCCTGCCCGGAAAATGAACGCCTCATGTTTTGAAAATTCCGTATTAGCCAGTTCTATATTTGTGGGTGTATTCGGACTGAACTCACGGTCATCCCGGTAAAAAAAGCTATAATCCGAATTATTACTAAGGGCAGTGCGCTCCGCCCATTCAGCACTTGTCCTGATAGTAAGGAAAGGAGAAGGAACATATTTCCATGAAACTGCCGAATAGCTCTTCTCAAATATTTTCATATAATTCCTTCTGAACAGTAAAGAGCTAAATGTATTGACAAGTGGATGAATCGGATCTTCCGGGTTAAATTGCTCAACAAATCTCCCTCCGCCAATAGAGAATGCATTCTTTTTTGTTATATATGACAGCTCCCCCTTCGCATAAAAGTCTTTACCGGAGAAACCATACCGGAAAGTCGGAGCAAAGACAATCCTCTTCCTTAAACTATCAAACTGGTGTGTTACACGACCGCTTAAATTGACATTAAAGCCTTCAGAAGTATTGAAATATACCTGTGAGAAGGTTGGATTGATATTCAAGCCCGTCCGGGGCGATAGATTATAATGTCCTCCTGCTATCAGATCCACAGGATTAAACCGCCTCTTCTTTATCACTTTAAGGCTATCCTTGCCGGAAATACGGGCAGATTCAATTCTTGCAAGTGAGTCATCTCTCCTGTAGCCTCCTTTTTCTTTCTCTGTAAGAGGTATACTCCTGATGGATGTCCAGTAAGATGAATCCCTCTTCGTTGCATTACTGTCGGTTTTGAAGGTCCTGTCGGTCAGCACAAGAAAATCCCCATCCTTTTCCTTTGATTTCTTTTCATAGTCATCCATCATTTTATAAAACTGTTTCCTTCCCATTTTTGAATTGGATGGCACAATGCTCGCTGGAGCGGCACCTGGCTTTTGCTTAACCTTTGCAATCTCTTCAGGAGCAGCATCAATCTTTTCATCAACAATTTCTGTCTTGATAATAAGATCCTTATTCAGATCCACTTTATAATCACGGCAGGAAGCAAGATAATTATAGTGACCCTTAAAGCCTAAAACGGTACCGGCAAACTGATACCGGTGCGTTACAGGCATCCAGACTTCCGGTGCAACCTCTCCGTAATTTTGCCTTACATTAATTGGGAAGCCCATTATACTCGTCTTCAAATCGAGGCTGTGTATTGCCCATTGATCTTCTATAATATAGATAGTCCCTTCAAATACATTATCCCCCCTGGATCTCGGAGTGACCTTTATTTTATTAACCTCATATTTACCCTCGCTGAAACTCCCTTCGTATGTAAATTTATACCAGCGGAATGCCGAATTTGACAGAGGAGAGATCACTCCGGCTATCTTATCCCTGTAAAAACTCTGGTTGATAAACATCGAGGGCGAAACCCCGCTGTTATCGGTCCCTTTTGTTCTGATAGCAATTACCGTTTCATCAATTTTGTTAGGTTGTCTGAACTTGATCAGACTTACAGATTCGGTAGTATATGCTTCATTCAGGTTTACCCCCTCCTTTTTTAATTTGTTCCTCAGGAAAAAAGGAGCCTTCGTCAGTTCTCCGGTGCCCTTTATATACACCTTCATCTCATAACTGTTATACTGAAGAAGATGAAATTTCTTTTTTGAAATAGCCTTCCGCATAATGGTATACGCGAAGTCCTCTTTACGCCCCTTGCCTACCTGCACTTCCTGTAATAAATAGCCCTGTGCACTTAATACAAAATCCTTTTCTACCCATCCTTCGGCAATATCAACCTCTGTTTCCTGAGTTTTATATCCGATGTTCTGTACCCTTACCAGGTACCTTCCCGATGGCAGTTTCATTTCATACCGTCCTTCCTGGTTAGCAGTGGTGCCCGTCTTGAGGGGACTTACGAATACCGAAGCATACGGAAGGCGGCTGCCGTCACTGCCAGTGATAGTTCCCCTGATCCCCTGAGCATTAAGGTATCCGGAACTTGCAAAAAGGATAAAAAGCAGATAAAAACCAACAGATTTCATAAATGGCAAAGGACTGATCATAATTTCAAGACGCTAAAATAGTGAAGAAGGTAACCTGATTGATTTTTTTAACAATTTTTATCTCTCTTTAAATTCCTTGAAATTCTTAATCTACATCAAGAGTTTGGAAGCCAGAACAGCCTAAATTTGTACTATAAACAAAATATAAAAACAAAAGCAGAAAACGCTTCTGTTTGTTAATAAACTCAAACAAGAAACAATGGCAACTAATTGGAAAATTGACCCTACGCACAGCGAAGTGCAGTTTAAAGTAAAACACCTGATGATCACAACAGTAACCGGCTACTTCAAGCAGTTTGATCTGGAAGTGGAGACGGAAGGTGATGACTTTTCAAATGCAACCAAAATCGAATTTACCGCTGACGTTGACTCTATCAGCACGAACAATGACCAGAGAGATGCACACCTGAAATCTCCTGATTTCTTTGATGCAGAAAACCACAGCCAGATTACTTTCAAGGGAAACAAATATGAGCAGATCGGCGAAGACGAAGTTAAACTGCATGGCGATCTTACCATCCGCGGCGTAACGAAACCAATTACCCTTGACGTGGAATTTGGAGGAATTGTGGTGGATCCTTACGGACAAACCAAAGCGGGATTCACCGTAAAAGGCAAATTAAGCCGTAAAGAAGTCAACCTCACATGGAGCGCCGTAACAGAAGCCGGACAAGTAGTGGTAAGTGACGACATTAAACTTCTTTGCGAAATACAACTTGTAAAACAAGCTTAATTTTCGAAGTACAAAGCTAAAAGCATCCTTAACAGCGTGCTTTTAGCTTATCATTCCTTATTAATTCCTTACCTCACGCCTTAAAGCCATGGAAAAGCCCAGATGCAGTCCATCATGAACAGCCACATAACTTATTGCACTTTCAATAGACGCAATAGAGGATCCGGAACTTGTGGTATAAGTTTCGAAAACATCAAAAAGCCCGTTTAAATAGTCAGATCTCAATTCTTCTATCAACCGGATGGACATTCCTGTAAATTGTTCCAGTTCAGCTTTTCCAACAATACCAACAGGGACTGTTCCCCTCCTGTATTTCTCAATAAGGCTTTCTTCTATCTTATATGGTAAACCCGCTGTACGGTAACAAAGAAT
>JBQGEO010000504.1:0-4935 GCA_052039655.1 Pararcticibacter sp. | reverse complement strand
TATGAGAGGCAAATTCCGGAACAGTTTTGAAAAGCCGGAGCCCTTTGTCCCCGGAAAAATTACAACAGTAAAATATACCCTTCCCGATGTAGCCCACACCTTCAAGGCAGGCCACAGGATCATGGTACAGGTGCAGAACTCGTGGTTCCCTCTAGTAGACCGCAACCCACAGACCTTTACAGATATTTATCATGCGGACGAAAAGGACTTCCAAAAGGCAACCCAGCGTATTTATCATGATACGACCAATGCATCAGGTATTATATTACCAGTTGTGAGATAAGTTTTGTTCGGGAATCAGGTGGCGGGGGAAGGAAAATATTCCTGTTGCCGCAAAACTTTCTGAAAAAAAATGTAACGTTTTCCGTTACCTGGCGTCTATCTGAATATAGGTACTAAACAATAGTATTCTCATTAAAGATTTTAGGCCATGAAAAAGTTATTCGCATCTTTCGGTTGGATCTTGTTGCTGCTGCCATTTCTGGGCTTCGCAGGGACTACAACTATTTTAAACCCTGCCGCACATTCGGAGTTCAGGCCTGAAGAACGTCAGGTTCGCGGATTCAATGCAGTGCGCTCCGCGGGATCTTTTGATGTTTATATTAAAATGGGAGCTACAGAAAGCCTCCGGCTGGAAGGGGACGAAGAGCAGATCAGCAAAATTGAAACTGAAGTAGAGAACGGAATACTGAAGATCTCATACAAAAGAGGTATAAATCTCAGGGGATGGAGCAATAAAAGAGTAAGCGTTTACATTACGGCTAAAAACATAGAGGGGCTTGCATTAAGCGGATCCGGAAATATGGAAGTTACAGGGACAGTTAGGAGTACTAAACTGAACACTAAAGTGAGTGGTTCAGGGAGCATCCGTTTCACTGCTTCTGTCAGCACATTAAATGCTTCCATCAGTGGTTCCGGGAAAATTAAGGCTTCCGGATCAGCGGGCTCAGCAGATATCGCCATCAGTGGTTCCGGCGAATTTTCGGGAAAGGAACTAAAGACCTCCGACTCCAATATCAAAGTGAGCGGATCAGGGAATGCCTATATCCATGCCGATAAATCACTGAACGCAGTGGTGAGCGGATCGGGGGATGTATTTTACTCAGGCAATCCCGAAGTAAAGCAGTCAAAGAGTGGTTCGGGAAGGATCTCTCGTATTTAACAAGCAGCTACATACACTTTTTATATCAAGATGACTCCGGACGGTGCGGTCCGGAGTTTCTTATTTACAGCCGGATGTAATATCAGAACCGCGTATAGAGAGCGAGCTGTACTACGTTATTACTGGTATTTTGTGCAGCTCCGTTAATATACTGATTCAAATAACCTGCTTCTATATCAAACTTTGAACTAAACCGGTAGCCTAAAGCGCCATATCCTCTGTTTTGGTCAAAAACACTGTTATTTAGCTTGCTTTTGTTCTGAAGATTCAGAAATATTTCATTCTGAAGGGCAGCGAAAGGCCCCTTTGAAAAACCGTCACCGGGCTTTGTCAGGGGAATGATCAGCCGCGCAAAATATCTGATCCTTTGTGAAAACAGATCATCCGACGCCCTCTCAATAAACCTCTGCTCAAGCCTGAAACGGTGTGTTAGAGGAAGGCTTTTAATTTTATGGGCGAAAATATACTGTTGCCATATTCTATGCTCAGTAAGGTCCTTACTCCCGGCAACCGCATCATCTGCATACGTTTGTATCAAAGCATAACCTGCGGTAACGTTATGACGGGCATCGAAATGATAAGTAAGCCCGGGACGGATGAGCAGGTTCCTTACATAACGCCAGTCGTCGGCAGACCTTGCCTGTACATCCAGGTGCACTCCCCAGCGCGGAGATACCTTATAACTGTTAAACCAGGCAAGCCATCCCGTCTGCTCTGTCGTTGTTTGAGCTAATACAGGAATGAAGGGAGCAATAACCAGCAGTATTGTGACAATACGCGCAAGTACAGGTAATGTAAGCATGATCTGAAGAATTTAAGCTTTATAGCGAAGCTATTAAGAGAAGAATGTGATTAGCGGTAGAAAAAGAGGTAAAAGCCTGAGACTTTTACCTCTTTAGTATTTTATACGCCCAGGAGCAGGCGTGCCGGATCTTCCAGTAACTGTTTAACCCTTACCAGGAAGCTTACAGATTCACGGCCGTCAATGATCCTGTGGTCATAAGACAAAGCAACGTACATCATTGGGCGGATAACAACCTCGCCATTCAGTGCAACGGGTCGTTCCACTATATTGTGCATTCCCAGAATGGCAGACTGCGGAGCATTGATAATCGGAGTAGACATCATGGAGCCAAATACGCCGCCATTTGTAATGGTAAACGTTCCTCCTGTCATTTCCTCGATACTCAGTTTATTGTCACGCGCTTTAGTAGCAAGTGCAAGTACTGCCTTTTCAATCTCTGCCAGGCTCATAGACTCTGCGTTGCGGATAACCGGAACGACCAGGCCTTTAGGGGCAGATACCGCGATAGAAACATCAGCAAAATCGCTGTAAACAACTTCCTCATTATCAATCCTTGCGTTTACCGCTGGGAATTCCCGTAAAGCTTCACATACAGCCTTCGTGAAGAAAGACATAAAGCCCAGGCCAACTCCGTGTTTCTCCTTGAATTTGTCTTTATATTTGGCCCTGAGATCCATGACCGGCTTCATATCTACCTCGTTGAAAGTAGTCAGCATGGCCGTTTCGTTCTTTACCGATACAAGGCGCCTTGCAACTGTTTTTCTCAGCGCTGAAAGCTTTTCACGGCGTTCCTTCCGGTTTCCACCCTGAGCAGTTACTGCCGGAGCAGACTTGGCCTCGGGTTTAGCTCCCGCTGGTTTAGTGCTTTCGGTCTTTTGCTTGCTGGCTTCCGCCTTCTGGGCATCCTCTTTAGTAATGCGTCCGCTCACTCCTGTTCCGCTCACAGATGAAGGCTCCAGGCCCTTTTCTGCTAATATTTTGGCGGCAGAGGGAGACGGAGTGCCTGCGGCGTAAGAAGAAGAACGGTCTGATACACTCTGAGCAGGAGGCTGTGCCGAAGGCACCTCTGCTGATTTAGAAGAGGAACCCGCTGATCCTTTTTCGATTTTACATACAGCAGCACCTATTTCGAGGGTATCACCTTCTTTTGCTATCTGTCTTAAAGTCCCGGCAGCTTCTGCTGTCAGTTCGAACGTAGCTTTATCTGATTCCAGTTCAGCAATCTGCTCATCCATTTCAACATGATCGCCCTCGTTTTTCAGCCAGCGCGACAAAGTCACTTCAGTGATGGATTCGCCTACAGCCGGCACTTTAATTTCAAGGCTCTCTGTACCACCGCTTGAAGGAGCTGATGATGTACTTGGCTCCTCAATGGTTTCGTTAGCAGCATCAGCTTCGGGTTTAGCACCGCCAGCTCCGGCTTCGATGGAACAAACAACTGCCCCGATCTCTAAAGTATCGCCTTCTGATGCTATAGTTTTTAAAGTTCCTGCCGCTTCTGCTGTTAATTCAAAAGTTGCCTTATCAGACTCAAGTTCAGCAATAACCTCATCCATTTCAACATACTCCCCATCCTTTTTTATCCATTTAGACAAAGTTACTTCTGAAATCGATTCGCCTACCGGCGGAACTTTGATCTCTAAACTCATATTGATTTATTTTTATATACTGTTTTTAAATCTCTTCTTAACTCAGCACCTCATCTTTTCTCTCAAATTCAATCTGGAAATCCCGCCTCTTTACAATCCTGGCTTTGAACTTTCCACTCTGAACTTTAAACTCACCGCTTGTTGTTCCCCTTAATCCACATTCACAACTTTCTTCGTTGTCTTTACCACTGCTTTCTTCACTTCATTCCCGGCAGCATCTTCAAAAGCTTTTCCTACTATATACAGTTGCTGGGATATATGTTGTTTCGAATATCCGGTGGCAGTACTGCTGCTTTCCTTTCTGGAAATCACGTCAAGATTGAAGCTGGAATTCCTGAACTTGCGGCAAATAAATGGCCATGCACCCATGTTTTCCGGTTCTTCCTGTACCCAGATAAATTCTTTGGCCTTGCTATATTTCTCCTTAACTTCCTTCAGCTGGGTGTAAGGGATAGGATAAACCTGCTCAACCCTGACTATAGCCACGTCTGACCGCTTGTCGGCTTGTTGCTTTTCAAGAAGATCGTAATAAACCTTACCGGTACAGAATAAGACACGCTTTACCTTTTCCGGTTTCACATAACTATCGTCAATAACCTCCCTGAAATGCCCGTTGGAGAATTCCTCCAGTTTGCTTACACAGAGCGGGTGACGGAGAAGGCTCTTTGGTGTAAATACAACAAGCGGCTTGCGGAAGTCACGCTTTAATTGTCTTCTCAGAAGATGGAAGTAATTCGCCGGATTAGTACAGTTTGCCACCTGAATATTGAATTCGGCGCACTGTTCCAGGAATCTCTCAATTCTGGCTGATGAGTGCTCCGGTCCCTGGCCTTCGTATCCATGCGGGAGCAATACTACAACACCGTTTGAACGCTGCCATTTTGTTTCAGCACTCACCAGGAACTGGTCTAGTATAGTCTGTGCACCGTTCACAAAGTCGCCGAACTGTGCTTCCCAAATTGTTAAAGACTGAGGATTTGCAAGAGCATATCCATACTCAAAGCCAAGCACACCGTATTCAGACAAATGAGAATTATAGATATCGAATTTGTTGTTAGAGTTCTCACCGTCCTTTTTTATCAGTGTAAGGGGAACAAATTCTTCCTCCGAATCCTCTACTTTTACAACTGCGTGACGATGTGAAAATGTACCGCGCTCAACATCCTGACCACTGATCCTGACCCTGAATCCTTCATTGAGCAGTGTTCCATCAGCTAAAAGCTCGCCCATCGCCCAGTCAAAGGTCCGGTTCTTCACCATATTCTTTCTGTCTTCGAACAGTTTCTCGATCTTTTTAAAGAACTTCTTATCTGAAGGCA
>JBQGEO010000503.1:0-2130 GCA_052039655.1 Pararcticibacter sp. | reverse complement strand
TCCGGATTACCTTTTTCAGCGCTGTTGCAAATGTCGTATACCACGTACAAGCCATCTTTTTTACTTCGGATACTGATCCCTGCATAGCTCAGGCCCATCACCACAAGACCGGTTCTTTCATTCTCAAGCTTGGGATTAGGGTTGAAAGTCACTTTGGTGGTCGCCATAAACTCGTCAGCAGGGAATTTCTGCATCAGTATATTGGGGATGTCCCAAAGGTTCTTAGCGCCATCAGGCTCCTGCTGAGTGTACAATTTCAGCATTCCCCTGGTAGGATCCATAAATGACCATGTCGCGAGGGGATTGGCCTGCCACTGCCATTGAAGGCCCGGCCTGAGGTCATTGAATTCATCGCTTTCAGCGGGTGTTGCAGCAGCATAGTTTTTACCTGCATTCGGTTTTCTGTAAGTGAGCACAGGCTCGCCTTTTCCGTCACCGTCCTTATCTATCCCGATTACCGGCCAGTCGTTTACCCATTTCATTGGTTGCAGATGTACCACGCGGCCATAAGCTTCTTTGTCCTGGAAATGCAGGAACCAGTCTTCTCCATCCGGTGTATCTACCCAGGCCCCCTGGTGAGGTCCGTTGACGGGGGATTTGCCCTGGTCCATCACTACCTTGCGTTCGTAGGGACCGTAAATATTTTTTGAACGAAGCACCAGCTGCCATCCTGTGGAAACGCCTCCGGCAGGAGCGAATATATAATAATATCCATTTCTCTTATAAAACTTTGGACCTTCGATGGTCGGATCACTTTGGTGTCCGTCGTATACAATGACGCCCTCGTCTAAGGTTTTCGAGCCATCCGCATTCAGTTGCTTCACTGCAATGATGCTTTTTATCCCGGCGCGGCTGCCTGCATACGCGTAAACAAGGTATACTTTCCCATCTTCATCCCATAGCGGACAAGGATCTATGAGGCCTTTTCCGGCTTCTACCAGCAAGGGTTCAGACCAGGGGCCTTCTGCCTTTTTAGCTTTGGTGAGATAAATGCCAAAATCAGGATCCGGGTAATAGATATAGAATTCGTTATTATGATAACGGATAGAGGGAGCCCAGACACCGTTGCCATGCTGAGTTTTCTCAAACACATCGAAAGGAGGCTGCCGTTTCAGCGCGTGCGTGAGAATAGTCCAGTTCACCAGGTCCTTTGAATGAAGAATAGGGAGGCCGGGCACAGCATCAAAGCTGGATGCTACCATATAAAAGTCATTCCCCACGCGAACCACATCTGGATCCGAATAATCGGCATTCAGAACCGGGTTTTTATAATTCCCGTTTCCCAGGTCAGCTACCCATACTTTTGAGGCCGGCAGTTTGTCTTCGACTGCCTTAGTTCTTTTTTGTTGTGCAAAAGTGTTTACACTGAGTAAAAACAGTGATATACAAATGCTCAGCTGTTTCATGATTGTATATTGATTAAAGAGTTCAATTGCCTGGTGGAGAGCCATTGCCCGTTCATTTAGTTTATTATTCATCTGTTAGCTTCTGAAGTTTACAATTAGCAAGGCTCACAGCAAGATTAATAAGTTTAGCCAGGCAAACGAACAAAAGATAGAGAAATTTTTGTGCAATCGTTCCCGGGTTTTGCCGCTGCACACAATGAAGCCGGATTCATGTGGAAATCCGGCTTAACTTTGGAAGTAAATAAACGTGATAAGGAGAAGCTCCGGGGCAACCGGAGTTTCTCCTTTTAATATCTTATTCGTTTGCCGCTTTACCGAGAGAAGCAAGGATTCCTCCGTCTACGTAAAGAATATGGCCGCTTACAAAATCAGAAGCTTTCGAAGAAAGGAAGATCACAGCTCCCTGAAGGTCCTCCTGCTCGCCCCAGCGTGCAGCGGGAGTACGGCTGATAATAAAATCATTGAAAGGATGTCCATCTACGCGAATAGGTGCAGTCTGTGAAGTGGCAAAGTAACCAGGACCGATACCATTTACCTGGATGTTGAATTGAGCCCATTCAGTTGCGAGGTTCTTAGTCAGCATTTTCAGCCCGCCTTTTGCAGCAGCATAAGCACTAACTGTATTTCTGCCTACTTCGCTCATCATCGAACACATGTTGATAATTTTACCAGCACGTCTTTCAATCATGTACTTCCCAATCACCTTAGCCATAATGAAAGGACC
>JBQGEO010000502.1:0-3235 GCA_052039655.1 Pararcticibacter sp. | reverse complement strand
CCATGGCGCCGGATAACCTCGCTGTCAGGATTGCTGCTACCCCTGCCTACCTGGAGCGGCACCAGGATGAGCCTTTTTATATTATCGCCAGGAGCGGAGGGGTAACCTGCTATGCAGCGCAGACCCGTCTTCAGAGCGGCGTACATAACGCTGCTATCCCAAAAGACAAGTTTCCTTCAGGGGTGGTAGAGATCACGCTTTTTACGGCTACAGGATTCCCCGTAGCAGAGCGCCTTGTTTTTATTACCCATCCGAATGCGCCGGGAATTACCATGAATTCGGATAAACCTGCTTACACGACCCGCCAGAAGGTAAAGCTGGGGATCTCGGCAAAATATACGGGACAACCGCTGGAAGGTTCTTATTCTGTAGCGGTTGTAGACGAGAGTAAAGTGCCTTATGACGAGGATTCTGAAACCAGTATTATGAGCTCCCTGCTTCTTTCATCAGATCTTAAGGGTTATGTTGAAAAGCCGAATTACTACTTCCACCAGATGGATGAAAAGAAAATAGCTGATCTTGATGTGCTGATGCTAACACAGGGATACCGGTCTTATTCTTACCGCGACATCCTGGATGATAAAGTGCCTGCGGTGAGCTATTTACCGGAACAGGGCATCGAGATCTCAGGAACGCTGAGGATGAAGAACGGGCTGCCGGTGAACAAGGGTGTAGTTCAGTTCATTGTTCCTGAAAAAGGTGTGTCAGCAAGCGCCCAGACGAATGCAGATGGCAAGTTCAGGTTTACCAACCTGGTGTTTCCCGACTCTTCCAAGGCGATCCTTAGTGCCCGCGGGAATGTCAATTCGCGCAACATGATGATCATGGTGGACGGAGATGTTTTGCCGGGAGCAACGCCGAATGTGAACCAGGGTGATGTGATGATCAATATCGATAGTACGCTGACTCCTTACCTGGCGAACAGCAAAAAAGTATACAGGACGGCTGTGGTACTTCAGGAGGTTGTGATTAAGAGCCGGGCTACTCCAAAGCCGAGCCATAAGGATTATCCGGCATTGAGCGGCCTTAGCGCCATGCCCGACCACCTGATCCCTGGGGATCGCTTTCAAAGCTGTCCGTTTCTTCTGGATTGTCTTAAAGGGGGTACGATGGGGATGATGTTCTCGGAGGAGAATTTCTATATCACAAGGGATTACAATTCGGGGAACAGAACCCCGGTACAGGTGTTCCTCAACGGGATGCCGGTAGATGCGATCAACCTGAGTTCGGTTAATTCTTCGGAAGTGGAATCTGTGGAGATCTTCCTGCGCGACGACCTGGGGACTGTGAACCGTCTTTATAACACCAATGGTGTACTGGTAGTGAACACCAAGAAGCCACCTAAAGGAACTCCTGTAAAATTGTCTGATCTCCAGGAGCTGCTGCCGCAAAGCAATCTGATCAACTTTACTCCTATGGGGTATCAGAAAGCCCGGCAGTTCTACTCACCGAAATACGCGGTGGTGAGGAGCGGGCCGGTTACGAACGACCTCCGGAGTACGATCTACTGGAATCCGTCTGTTGTGACGGACGCAACAGGCAAGGCCAGTGTCGAATTCTTTAACGCTGATGGCCGCGGTCCCTACAGGGCGGTTGTGGAAGGAATGGATAAGGACGGAAATATGATGAGAACGATTTATCGTTACACTGTGAAATAAGTAAACTTTATAGCGTTACAGACGTAGAACCGGAAGAAAATACCAGCTATTTTAAACATCTGCGGAAATAGTTTGTATGGTAGTTTGTAAATTATAATTTTTGCCCAAAGTACAGATTTTGATGATAAGACTATTTTTTTACGTTGCTTTTGCTCTCTTTGTATCCCTTTCGGTGTATGCTGATAACCTTCCCGCAAACGGGGCGGCAGGGACTTTTACAGTTGTTGTTGATGCCGGCCATGGCGGTAAGGACGGAGGCACCCGGAGTGCCCGTACAAATGAAAAAGATGTAGCGCTGGACGTTGCTTTAAAGCTTAGCCGGGCTATGAAAGCAAAGGGAATTAAAGTGGTGCTGACGCGGAGTACGGATGTGTTTGTCCCTCTGTATGAGCGAATAGAAAAGGCCAACGACGTAAAAGCTGACCTCTTTATTTCGATCCATTGTAACTCATTGCCGTATAATAAGAAAAACAGGGCTGCAATCAGGGGTGTCGAGACCTATGTTTCCGGTTTCGGCCGCCTGGATGAGCAGGACATCGCGATCCGGGAAAACGCTTCTATCCTCCTCGAAAAAGATTACAAGAAGAACTATAATGGCTACGATCCCAAAGACCCGGAGAGTATCATCTTATTATCGCTGATGAAAAATGCCTTCCGGACGAAGAGTATCCAGCTTGCCAGCCTTTTGCAAAAAGAGTATAAAAAGGTGGGAAGGATTGACCGGGGCGTTCACGAAAAAAGCCTGGCGGTGCTGGCCAGAGCTTCCATGCCTGCGATTCTGACTGAAATCGGCTATCTCAGTAGTCCTTCTGAAGAGACTTATATGAAATCGGACAGCGGCCAGGAAGAGATCGTATCCTGCCTCCTGAACGCTGTCCTGGCATTTAAATAATTTTCTGCTTCTTCAGAACTTTAATTCTCTTTTGGGTGCAGGATCAGCTTGTTCCTGGTTTTCAGGTGCCGGTATATAAACCATATTGCGGCGGCCAAAAGCAGGATTGCCCATAGGTTGCTCAGAGCGATCACAATTTCGAGTAAGAAGTACCACCCATATTCAAGAGCATCTGTGAAGCGGTTATAAAACGGTTGCCGGTATGCAGACAGATCCCCGTTTGCTGCTTTCTCCTTTCTCACCGTTTCATTCTGATAGAAGGACAGGGCAACCATGCTGTACTTTACGTCCTGGTCAATCCTTTGTGTATTTGCCTTTTGATCGATCATTTCATCGGACCTGGCAATCAGGTCTGTCACTTCGCGGCTTTTAACGGCCTTGTTTTCCGCATCTTTCAGTAATTTCTCCCTGCTTTGCTGCTTCAGCTGTGTTGTAATGTAATCTACGCTTTTGTCGTCAATCTGAAGCTTGCTGTTGTTGAGATAGGAGGATAAAGCATTTACCTCATTGATGAACTCTTCGAGGTGGAGGGAGGGGACCCTTACGTTCATCACAGCCCTCGTGGTATACGAACCAACGAGAAGCACCGAATCCTCAGATAGCTTGATCGTCTTGCTGTTGTTCTCCATACTCTCAATATCCAGGTTCATGACCATACCACCCAGGCCCCTGGCCTTATCGGATA